>JAISKJ010000007.1 GCA_031260975.1 Christensenellaceae bacterium | reverse complement strand
TCATCTAATATTTCTTTTGATTGTTTCCTAAACACTAGCGGCTTGCCGTTTACAATCGGCCATGCCGCATACTGCACCCAACGGGGTGGTGTTTTATCATACTTAAATAGTTCTTTTATCTTCTCTTTGCACCACTTAATTTTTTCAGTCTTAGTTTTTAAGTCTGTAGGAATTTTGTTAATAATATTTTCAATCAAAAAATTTTCTTCATTTGGGCTCACATCTAGCCAACTGGGCTGAATGTCTAAAAAGAATTTATATCTGTTTTCGTAAAATCTATCAAATTTAATTGGTATATTGTTGCTTTCAAAATAAAAACTTACACATATATGCAGCATACTAGAATAATAGTAACTACTAATGTTTTTAATTGAATTTATAAGAGTATTTGCGGAACACCACCATCCATCACCATCTCTTTTCTTAATTTCATTGTTTATTAAAATATTTCTAATATCTTCACTTGCCTTAAACTCTTTCCAAAAATCTTCTACAGTTATTTTGCCTTCCACAAAATCAGTTAAAATCTGAATTGTTTTTTTATCATGTTCCATTTTATTTCTCCTTTAAACTTCTTTTTACCATTATTGCCCTCTCCTAAAAAATATATGTGAGACCTTGGATAATAAAAACTCCAAAATATAATAAAAATGCCGCACCTGAAACATATGGGATACCAGTTGCGGCAATTATACCTAAAGCTTCACCTGATATACCTAAGAAAGTCTGCCCTTGGGGAGTCTTAAGCCACTCCCAAATATTGTTCACCTGCTTCCCATATGCAGAAGCCACATCCCACATATGCTGTCCTACTTTACTGATTGTTCCCCATGCTTCGTCAAAGAAAGCTTTTGATGTTTCCCAAAAGTTAGCTCCTGAATTTGATGCATTGCTTGCATTAATCGCACCGTTGATTACAGCGCCTCCAACAATTCCTCCAACCCCTATCAGCAGAAGTATTAACAACAGCGGGTTTCTGCCATTTGGGTCGTGAAATTTGTTTGGGTTATTAAGACAGTAAGCGTATAGGTTTAAGCCGTTGATGGCACTTGGGTTTAGCTTCTCTAAGCTATCCATATTAATAAACCTACCCGTCTCGCTATCATAATACCTTGACTTTAGGTAATACAGACCCGTCTCTTGGTCAAAGTAATAACCCCTGTACCTAAACGGATTCAATGTGCCTATGCCGTCAACATCTGTCACAATCGTGCAGTTTCCCCAGGCGTCATATGCATATTGTGCTACAACTGTGCTGTAATTTATTATAATAAAATTTTAAAATCATGTCAAACAATTAAATTTTGAATAATATTGTAGAACAATATTAAAGAATAACAGCCGGCATTTTGCCGACTGTTATTTTTTTAGCCTAGCTTATCTTTTCTAAACATTGAAGCAAAACATATACACAACATAATCCATGAGCATATATGTATGCCCCCTGCAATACTGAAATAGAGTAAATCTATTATATCACACAAAACCAATATAGAAAGTACTATGACTATGAAATATGAGACGACATAAATAAAATTAATAATAATATAGAAAATATTTACATATCCCATAAATTTGATTCTGAAAATTGAAAGTTTTTTAAATTTAAAAGGATTTTCTTTAAAATTTTTACTTTTTTCAATTTTATGTACAAAAACCATAAAATGTACCCAATTAACCAGAATAAGCATAAAGGTAATAGCCAAAATACCTGCAACATAATTAAAAATCTCCATTTCAAACCCTCTTTTCAAGTTCTAAAACCAATATGAAAATAATTTTTCCAAATAATACGTTCCTGTTCCACCCATAAATCTCAACAAACCCGCCTGAACTGCATTTATTGAAAAAGGTTGTATAAAGTGTCTGCCAACCGTCCTACCAAAAGCATCAATCCCCGCCATCAGTCCTCTACTATTTACAGTTTGTATAACATTATTACTTAGCCCATTTGCCATATTAAAAGCTTTGGCGCCATAAGTTAAACCATTTCCACGAAAAGCTCCAGCCACAAGTCCAATTCCGAAAGACATGAATAGACCTGCTTCTATTATTTGGGTACCTTGAACTGCCGAAGCTAATGCATAGTTTGCCATTGATAACATACCGCCAACAGCCATTTGTCCTAGTACTCCAATGGGAGAAACAGCCAATACCCCTGTTAGAGCACCAAACAACGCATCTACTCCAGCAACGCCCCAATTAATGTCATTCCAACCATTGGTAGCCCATTGAGTTCCAACTGAAACTCCAAATCCAACTCCAGCTCCCACTAAAGCTGCTACGCCGAACAAAAGCAGTATCGGAATAACATTTCCATTGGGGTCAGTATGTGCAATCGGGTTATTCAAGCAATAGGCATAAAGATTAAGACCATTAATAACACTTGGCTGTAGATAGGATATATCATCTTGATTAATAAATCTGCCCGTTTGCGGGTCATAATAACGACTCTTGAGGTAGTAAAGTCCAGTCTCAACATCGTAGTAATAACCCCTGTACCTAAACGGATTCAATGTGCCTATGCCGTCAACATCTGTCACAATCGTGCAGTTTCCCCAAGCATCGTATACATACTGGGCCACAACAACATTGCTTGAATTCAGCACGTGTGTTATGTCACCCTGCAGGTTTTTACGATAGTTGTATTGTGTCCAGTTGGCTTCACCTGTCTTTTTTACTCTGAAGCCGTCTATACCGGTGGTATGGTTGTAAGTGAAGTGGATAAGTGTTTCCTTAATGCTGTCAACTGGTTTGGCAATAGAATACAAGTCGTCTCCACAGCGCATATCGTCTCCGCAGTAAATGTTTAAGTCAATGCTGCTTGTGTCAACCGTTCGTTTCTCAGCCATCAGCCTGTCACCATTCCAGATGTATTTGGTTTGTGTGAAGCCATTGGTCTTTCGGGTTCTGAGCCCTGCAACATTGTAATCAAAGATTACTCCGCCTATTGACTTAAGGTTTTTAAGCCTTTCCCATGTCAAGGTCTTTCCTCGGTAAGTTGTAGGGTTGCCAAGTATGTCATAAATGCAACTCTGACCATTAAATAAAGTGAGCTTGTCACCACTGTAAGTATACGCAATCACATCACCGTTTGTCAAATTATTTGTTGGGATATTTGGGCTGAATGGATAAACGGTTTTTGTCAAAATATTGCCATTGTCGTCATATGTAAATACTTCTGTCTTGTTAAGACTTTGATTATCCTCACGCTTCAGACGGTTGATGCCGTCATACTCATATTTTGATGTGTTTCCGCCTGCAGCATATTCTGAAACATTCCCCCTGTCATCATAGTCGTAGGTATAAAGGGTGGCTCCATTCTTAATTCCAAGACTGTTTGCAAAATTTGTGGTGTATACCCCGCTGCCGCCGGCATGACTATATGCCACACCGTTTTTGTAACCGATTTTGTAGGTGACACCGTTCATCTTAAACTCATCCAGCCTGCCAAGCTTGTCTTTAGTTGAACTACTCTCTTTTCCTACCCCATGATTATACTCCCAGATAAAATCACCCTTATTGTCATAACTAAAACTATAGTTATCTATTATACCGGTTTCTCTGTTTCTTATTAAAAGGCTGCTTGGCTGTGCTGAGTTGTTTAGGCTGATGGAAGTAAGGGCTGAAGGTATTTGATTGTTTTCAGTCCCTATGAGTGTGCCCAAAGTGTCATAAGTATAATTGATAATTTCACCTGTAATGCAGTCACAGCTTTGGACAATGCCATGTTCACCATAAACTTGTGTTGACAGGGCTTGTTCATTCCCGCCTGCATCATAGTAGTATGTTTCAACCACACCACCTACAGCATCAACACGGGTTTCAATCTTTTCTCCGCTTGCATAAGTTGAGGTAACAATGTCCACGCCACTCACTCGCTTGTGCGCTGTGCTCACATATACCGTTCCGTCAATTTTAATGTCCTGCTTTGAGTTATATAAACTGCCGTTTTTGCTGTAATATTCAAAGTCGTACACTGTCTTATTGCCCCCGCTATTGCTCGATAAACTCGTCAAAAAATCTTTTGCGTGAGATATGTCGGTTTTGTTAACTATGCCTGAAACATTAGCATTAATCTCCGTGACCTCATAAGTGTCTGGCTTAAAGTTAACCGAAATTTCATTGCTGTCAGGGTCAGTGACTTTTTTCGCCACATTTGTGTCTGGTAAATATTCAATGGATGTCTTCTTTAACGGGTTAAGTTCGCTATACTCCTCAGTAGTGCGCCCCTCCTCCACTTTAACTTTGTGATAAAGCCTCTTGGCAGGCTCATTTGCATGATAAGTCTCCCATTCCTGTATATCAGGAGTTAAAGGATTGATTGGCAATCTCTTTTGAATAATTCCAACTGTTTTGCTGTAACTATTTGTGAAAGTTCTTTGAACTATCTCTTCAAGTTTGTCATCTAAATCATAACTATAATTAAGTTCAGATCCCCTACATATTAATTCTCCTATTACAACAGGACCATTTTCAGTTACCCAAGTTGTTAATGTCTCTTTCTCCAGTTTACCGTTGCCATACTCAAAAGTTTTTGAAACGTCTTTGCGCACAATGTCACCGCCAGCTGTTTTATAGGTACTCGTACTTCCTTCTTCTGTCACACTATTTTGCGGGTCAACCAGCCTACGTTTGCTATGATTTCCACAATAACAATAATCACGTGTATTATTGCCAAACATATCACGTGAATATGTAATATCCCCTATTAAAGGATTATTAAGAACTGTTTCAGCAACCTCAAAACCATTAGTTTTATCCGTACGCTCATAGTCGATTTGCAAACCTGTAGCAACATCATTTTTGATTGCTTTGGTGCCACTTAGATAAGTAAACGCCATTTCCCCACAACCATCAACACCTCCGCTGCCATAATCTGCAACCCCTGATGGTTTTATACTTGCAAAATGAAGAGTGTTTTTTATGTTTGACACCTTATTATTTGTCCAAGTAATTAATACACCCGCCTTTGCTTCACCATAAATTTTGTTAATAAAACTTCCTCCGTTTTGTGATTCAATATAAGTACAATCTCCGTCAGGATAAGTTATTTTACTAATTGTATTATTTGAATAGTTAAACTGAATCTCTCTGCCATTTGCATAAATAATTTTATTAAGCATTCCCGTTATATTATATTGAAATTCAATTAAAACGACCTGTGTCTGATGATCCCTTATTTCCTTATATTTATATTTTGTTGCAGGGTCATAAAAAACCACATCAACTTTCTCTTGATAAAAATCACTTGGATCATTTTTATTGTAGTGCGGTCTGAGAGATATATCAAAATTCTTTCCGTAAAGAGGGTCGGTGGTAGTAGCCGTATTTTTATTGGGGTCCTGATAACTGCAATATGTATGTATTACACTAACACCCTTTACATTGCTTATCGGCGATACATCTTCATGCACATAAGTTAGAGAGCCGCTAGTTAAAGTACTGCTTATCATGTCTATTCCACCGTTACCCGCTTTTCCCAAATCAAATGTATGTATCATTTTTTCTTTCTCCTTTTGTTAATTTTTACAGCCACGACTTGGCGGCTATTTGCTCCTGTGTTTTATTGGTTACTACTTGTTCAATTTCTTTTGCCATTTCTGCTTTTTCTTTAGCCTTCATTCTTACATTTACTTTACGGGTAAGCTCTACAAGCTCTTCCACCTTTTCGCTTACCTGGTCTTCCTTAAAGGGAATATCATTCTTTAAGGCAAACTGACTTGCTTTTGTCATAACATAAGCCTTTTTCTCTTCGCCGGTGTAAGCAGTAAATTTTTTCGCCTCTTTAATAAACGGCAGAACGGCATTGCCAATTTTTATCGCCTGCTCAGCAACCCTTTTGGCTTTTGAATTGCTAACGGTTTTTGCAATAAACGTAAAAACCGTTATTAGCAAACCCAAAATGGTGCCCGACATCGATAATATAACTTCTAAATTTGCCATAAAAGCCCACTATATCCAAATTGGATTATTAAGAGTGTCGGAAGCTTTACCTTCCAGCCATTCAGGTTTTTTAGGTGCCTGCTTTGTGTTAGTAACATTTAGCCAAGTTTGATACCACTGTGATAATTCTTGTTTTTGATCAAATGTAAGACTGTCATACCAAAATTGACCTCGGTTAATTATTGGAAAACATTCCTGTTCACGCCTAAATCGCAAAATATCTACTTCATTCTCTTGAACCGGATCAGGTTTTGTGACGATATAATAATCTTCAAAATCTTTAATAATACATTGATTACTATTGCACCAGTTGGCTAATTCTGTATACTGCTTTTCAGTTTCACTGTTTAATGGTTTTAAAATTTTAGTTCCTATCATGATTTCATCCTCCTTATCCTTTACCAGCGGCGTACCATGTTAAGCCGCTTGAGTCTGCTCCAAAAGTTCCGATTTTCATTCCTGTTTGATTTCTGCTATAAATATTGCCTCTGCCGTCACGATTTTGCCATGCACTGTTATTTTTAAATGCTGAAACCACGGAATAAAAATTTAAATCTGTAAAAGGTTTTGGAAAAGTCAGTGAAAAGTCTCGCATATCCCCTATGTTGTGAACGCCGCTATTCCAATATCCGCCTTGTTCTATCCATCCGCTTTTATACTTGCGCCACCAAGTGTTCATTGTCTTCCCATTCCAAGCGCTATTGTTTAATCCGTTTATGGTAACACTTCCGGTTCCGGAATCAACTACGTAATCAGCACCTGCTTTAAAGTTGTTTAGTTCAGAAATAATATCGGTTGTTATGGCATTTAAATTTGCAGCATTAATGAGTGTGCCCGCAACATTTGGCGGACCGTCATCTCTTTCGATATTAACATAAATATCAGGTTCCCCCGTAGGGACATTATTCACATCTACCTTAATTAGTCTCTTTTTACCAGCCATCCCTTGTGCTGGTACTCTGTCTACAAAATTCATAATTTTCTCCTTTTGTTTCTTTAAAATTTATTTGACCTTTATCTTCGGCATACCCCTCCTAAATATACTTTTGAAAGTATACAATAAAAACAAGTGCCTCAAAGTACAGAAAATCCTGTACTTTGAAGCGCCTTTAAATGTGGTATAATAAAAGTTTTACTTCAATAATGATTTAAGCTTAAATAGCAACGCTCCATAAGAAACCTCATCTCTTTCCATAAACTTTTTTGCTATTTTATCAAATCTACTCACACAATCCCTGACGGTTTGTTGAGATACATAATAGATTTCCCCAATTCTTCTATAAATAATATTCTTATTACTCAAAAATAGCATATGGAAGATTTTGCTGTGTTTTGTATTATTAATCAAATCATCATCAATCACATATTCATGCACCTTTTTAAACAACTTCTTAAAATAAATAACATCTTTATCCTCCAATATAACCGAATTTAACTTACAAACTTCTTTATAGCAAAACAATATGCTTTTTCTTTTGTTCATTACTTAATCTCCTGTAAAAAAACTTATTTTTCGTCAAAATATGTTTCATTTTACCATTTTATTCAAGTCTGTTTGTGTAACTTTTTGCTTATTTTTAGATATAATTAAATAGGAGCTCAGTAAATAATTAAAAAAGATTTGGGTATGGTAAATATAGTTAACAAAATCGATAAGTTGAGACAAGAGCGAGGCTGGTCAATGTATAGGTTATCCATGGAAACGGGGCTGACACAACAGACTATTCATGCGTGGTATAATCTAAAAAAACCAGCCGTTCCTTCTATTGCTACACTTGAAATTATTTGTGAAGCTTTTGGAATAACATTGGCTGATTTCTTTACGGAAAGCAATCTTATTGAAGTAACTCCTCAGATGAAAGAATTTTATGATAATTGGTGCGCTCTCTCATCCCAAGAACGTGAAGCACTTAATAACCTTACGAAAATAATATTAGATAATAAAAGGTAACTTCTTGTTCGTCTACAACCCCTTGACTTTTTTCCCAAAATTTGGTGTTTTCAATTATAATTAAGGGGTGTTTTTGAACTACAGAGGACAAAATCTGCTGCTAAAATTTATTGATATGGAAAGCGACAGCTATGACGCTGTTTTCAATGCCGTTCAAAAATATACAGTAAATAATAAAAAACATATATTTCGAAAAGAGTCATTGCAAAATGGATATATAAACTCGGAATATACTGAACTTGACTTTAAGTTCGCAGACAAAATAACTATCAGTGAAAATACCGTAAATTTTGACTTGATTGTTGAAGGCACATTTGCCACACAAGTCAAGACGAAATATGACTATGAAGATGATTCGGATACGGCATGGTTTAGACTTAACTGTCAGATGGTTGTAACCGACCATCTTTACAATTTCAAAGTTATTAATACCAACGAATACTCAAGAGTTAATTATGCAAAAGACAGCAAGTCCGCTACACAAGACTTGGTGCCCATAATTGAAAGAAAAGATTTTGATAGGGAAGCAGAAGCATTTTTAAATAAATACTGCCCTGAAGCGTTACAAAGCCCCATGCCCGTTCCTATTTATGAAATTGCAAAAAATAAAATGGGGTTAGAAGTTGTTTTGGATAAAATGCTTACTTCCGAACACGCAATATTTGGTCAAGTTTGTTTTCTAGACGGAGTAATAAAAACATATGATGAATTATCGAAACATTACATAGACACCGCCGTAAAAAGAGGGACAATATTCATTGACCCTCAAACTTATTACTATCGAAACTTAGGTTGTGTAAACAATACCATTGCACACGAAGCCTTTCACTGGGAAAGACATCGTATTTTTGCAACTATCAAAAGCCTGACTCTGAAAAAAGATATTATTGTTCACCGCTGCCCAATAAGCCAAAGCAGATTATCTAAAGATTTAGATTCCTCACCCGAGGCTTGGCTTGAATGGCAGGCAAATAATATTGCTCCCAAAATTCTAATGCCTAAAATAACAGCAGATAAAAAACTGCGTGAATTAATAACTAAATATGACTATCTGCCGGACGATAATCGCTTAGATGAGCTCAAGCTAATTATTGATGAGTTAGCTGAGTTTTTTCATTTGTCAAAACAGGCAGCCAAGATACGTGTAATTGAATTGGGCTGTGAGGAAGCGACCTTGGTTTACAATTACGACTCCGACACTTCCTTCTTATCAAATAATATCTCTAACATTGATGCTTTTTCCGAATTAATGAACAATCTCGAGTTTCAGACGCTATTCAATCAAAAATCTAATCTCTTCCGTTTTGTCGAAAACTGTTTTGTAATTAACAGCCCTGATTATATACATCATGGTAAAAATGGTTTAGAACTGACAGATTATGCAAGAGAGAATATAGAAAAATGCACCTTACAATTTAAACACAATTTAGAATTAATAGTTAAGACCAATAGAAAGAACGGTGTGTTGTACAGAGACGGTGTGGATATTAAGGATGTGGGGAAGTTTGTCAGCACACAACAAAATGAGCAAGTTATAAATGAGGCTTTGATAGCCGCTGAAAAATTTAAAAAAGATTTTGACCTTACAAAGAATCTATCCGGAACCACAGCCGAATGCATAGCCAAAGTTATGAAATCTAAAAAGTAGAACAGCAGCATATTTACGGATAAAACTGAACTGTCGGCAAACATATACAGTCAGATAAATAATGACAAAGATAAAAAGTTTGAACTGCCAACATTAATTGCAATTCTTGTGGGACTGCAAATAAGTCCAATTGTTTCTAACTACATAATCGCCAAAGCGGGCAGAATACTCAGACATGATGATATAGAGGAAAATGCATACTCATTTTTAATAACCAACTTATCCGGCAAATCTATTTTAGAATGCAATGACTTTTTAGATAGTGTAGCCGAGCAGCACAACTGTGCAATAAGAAGGCTTGGGACATTAAGCCATGCAGAAAAAGCAACGAATGAATGAAACATGATTTAAAGAGTTCAACCAAATATTAGCCGCATTTGCAAAAGTTTGTGAAAAATTTGTGAAAAACGGCACTTTTGGGGGTAATTGACTAAAATTCTAATTAATCATAAATTAGAATTTTTTTAACAGTTTTGCGATTTGATAAAATTATAACAAAAAAACCACTTGTGTTTGTAAGTGGCTTTTTTGAGTTTTTACCACAATATATTGTGGTTTTTGGTGCGCCCGTCAGGATTCGAACCCGAATCAATAGTTCCGAAGACTATTGTGTTATCCATTACACTACGGGCGCAGATTGCAATTTTTAAGGGATAAATGCGAACCCCCGTCTACCCTCTCCGAAGACCGGTGTGATATCCATTTCACTATAGGTGCAAATTTAAGCACATGCACCACCTATAGTAAGTTTATTTCAAAAACACTAATTGGTGCCTGTGTTACCTATTATACACTAAACGCACAATTTATTCAATTGTTTTTTTGTTTAGAATTGTGTTTTTTAGCAAGCCCGAAAATTTTAGAGATAATTGAATATATAGCACTTAATCGGTGTATTTACGGGGCTTTTAAATAGGCGACCAAACGGTCAGACGGTTAAAACCGCGCAGTCGGACGAATATTTGAGGTTTTGGAATGATATTTTGACTTTCAAAAATACTATAAATATAGAAACTACCCGTGGGAGGGATACTCAAAAACAAGTTTGCTAAAAAATAAATATTTTGATATAATTATAACATGAGCACAGAAAAAGAGTTTCATGATATATCTCAGTCTGAGGATATAGCGGCCATACAAAACCAAAGCAAGAAAAAAATGCCGTGGTACGCCGTTTTGCTTGCGGTTGTTTTTTGTATCGCGGCATTTATCTTGCTGTGCTATTCTGTGTTTACTTTTATCTTTGTCCGCACCGAGGTAGTAGGAGTTTCGATGCAGCCCACCTATAACATAAACCTGACTATCGGCACCGACTATGAAAACTCACCTTATAAAGATATTGTATACGTCAACCGCTTTAACAAGGGCGGACATGAAGACATTGTTGTAATAAAGCAAACCGCCACAAGAAATATAATCAAACGCATTGTTGCAGTTGAAGGCGACAAAATTGATATATTGAAAGACCCGTCTGATAATCTTTATTATGTATATATTCAATATGCCGGACAGGGTGAATTTATAAAACAAGACGAGCCCTATATCAATAGCCGTCTTGAAATGCAATTTGTATATACCGAGTGGCAAAGCTATAAACTAAACAACGGAATACCATCCTCAAGCCCGCTGACTGTGCCTGAAGGCCATGTGTTCGTAATGGGTGACAACAGAGCCCACAGCGAAGACAGCATCAATCTGGGGCCGATAAAACGAAGCGATATTGAAGGCACCGTTTCGTTTAGCCTAAGGTATAATCAAAGCTTTTTAGAGTATTGGTGGAAACGTATTTTTGGCTAAAAAATTATTTACCTCAATCAATCCTTTAGGAGTTCCTATATCAAACCTTATTCCCTTTATGTCAGCAGCATAAAGGGCTTTTTCTTTGGCCATCATATTAAACGCATCAATGATACCCTGTTCCTCTCTACCACATTCTGTGTGAATATACTCAAAAATCTGTGGCTCCAAAATGGCTGATCCGATATATGCCAGATTGCTGGGAGCCTGCTCGATTTCCGGCTTTTCAACAATTTCTTCTATCTTTATAACGTCTTGATAAATAGGTTTAACAATGCCATACCTATTTACCTCCGCTCTTTTTACTTCTTTAACGGCTATAACTGACGTACCTGTCTTATAAAAACTTTCAATAAGCTGCTGCGTACGCGACGGGTTAGCCACAAAAAGTTCGTCACCGTAATGCAACAAGAAAGGATTTTCTCCCACAAAAGTCTTTGCGCAAAGCACAGCATGCCCCGTGCCTCTGGGTTCAATCTGTCGTATAAAATGAATATTAGCCATGTTGGTGAGCTTATTTAGCTCCGCAAGAGCTGCCCCATTCCTGGTTTTCTTCATCTGCTCTTCAACTTCTATGTTTTTATCAAAGTGATCTATTATGCTTTCCTTTCCGCGTCCTACCACAATCAATATGTCTTTTATTCCGGCTTCGGCAATCTCTTCAACCACATACTGAATTATCGGTTTATTGATAGCGGGCAGCATTTCCTTTGGTATGCTTTTTGATATAGGCAGAAACCTTGTTCCAAGGCCGCCGCACAAAACAACTGCTTTTGTAATCATACAAATATATATGAAATTTTCTGCACCATTGTGCAAGTTTGTGCCGCAGGCAATTAGCAATTCACAAGACCAGAGTAATTACAAAGACGCGGTACCCATTGCGAAGCAACAAGATTGATGGGCCACAAGCGACGCAAGCAATTATTGTTTGAAAAACGATTGAAGTGTGTTAAACTATTAACATAAAAAGGAGAAACACTAAATGAAAAAAGTTTATGATTTTTTAAAAAAATGCAAAACATTTTATGTAGCTACAATTGACGGAGATCAGCCCAGAGTGCGCCCATTTGGCGTGTGTGAGATTATTGAAGATAAGTTATATTTCTCCACATCCAATACCAAACCCTTTTGGAAGCAAATAACTAAAAATCCTAACATCGAAATCTGTGCTTATGACGGCCAAATTAATTATCTGAGAGTTTCAGCAAAAGCAATCCCTGACAGCAGGAATATAGTCAAAGACGCGATGCTGAAAGGAAACCCTCACCTTGAACAAATATATAAAGAATATGATAAAACGGTAATATTGTTTTATATATCTCAGGCCACGGCCACTTTTGAGGATTTCAACGGTAAAAAAGAAATCATAAAGTTTTAATCGTTTTTACTATTCACTATTATTTATTTTTATATAACACAACATTTTATCAACTGCAATTAAAACAAACATTTGGTTGTGTTGAAATCTGCGTTCGCTCGACTTTATTCATGTAAACATGACTTATTCTCACTCTCTTGATTATAACACAATAATTGCCCGCAGGAACATGAAAGTGAGGCACCCCACCCCAGCAAAGAAAAAGACGGTATCTCCGTCTTTATTTTTTCTTATTCTTTATCACCAAGCAACTGAAGCAGATAATCTCTTCCTGCGGCTTTTTCATCGCCGCCGCCACCCATGCCCGGAAGGTTCATTGAGGCACCTTTGTTTCCGCCAATAGGTTTTGCCTGCGGAGCATCGTCATCATCGTCGTTAATCACAGGCTTTGGCGCCGGTTTGGGTGCCGGTGCCGGGGCAGGAGCTACCTGAGGAGGAGGTGCGGGTGCAGGTTGAGGAGGCGGAGCAGCCTGATACTGTGGCTGCGCCTGAGGCTGTTGCTGATATTGCGGCTGCTGTGGGGCTTGATACTGCGGTTGTTGCTGATACTGCTGTTGATATTGCTGTGTCATCCCTCCAAAACTAGGTGCGCCGCTATACATCATGTTGGGATTATAAGCCGGCTGGTTATACATTGGTTGCTGGCCATAAGGAGAAAGCTGCGGCGGAAGGTTAATTCCGTTTTGCGAAAGCCGTTGCATACCAAACATAATAACTGAACTTTCAAATTGCATAAGCTGATTTGAAACATTCATGCTAAACATATCACTCTGTCTGTCCTGACGCATTACTCTAGATAAGCTTTGCACTAAATCCACAACAGACAAAATACTGCCTACAACCGCAGCATTATTGCCATATGACATTATCATTCTGTCATTCTCAATATTTCTAAGTGCATCCGCAAATTCTTTTAGTTGCATAGTCTATCCTTTCATTTCGACAAAAAGTCGCATTGACTTAATGCAAATCACGGTTGAGGCAGAAGGCAAGCCCTCAGTGCCAGCGCCGCTCATACACCGTGCCAATGCGACCAAATGTCAGATTAGAATTGTCCAAGCAGATAGAAGCCCTTAACATTTGCCATAACTGCATCTTCTTGAATAATAAGACGTGGGTCGTTAAATAGTTTCTTTAAGTATTTTTCATATTGCAAAGCGCCACCGCCGGTAAGGATTATACGGTAGAATTTGTTAAATTCAAGTCCGAGTCCCATAATGGCTTCATGAACACGTTTTGCCTGCAACTCTTTGTGCTTTTCAGCAAGCTTTTCAAGGTCATAGTTTCCAAACGGAGTTTCTACAACATAGCTTTCAAGAAGCGCCAAGTCAAGCTGGTGAGGGTTAAGCGCATAGATGCTTGCCTCAGGATATCTGTTGTTTACTTCTTCCTGAAGATCGGCTATGTAGTCACTTACACCGATATCAAAACCAAATGTTCCTCTAACACGGCTAAACTCAAGAACAGCAAGGTCAAGGGTGCCCCAACCAATGTCCACAACAAGAGAGCGCTGCCCCAGAACCTTCTGGTTAAGCTCTTTGGTTGCAGGGTCATATACAAAGTTATACAGAGTTCCAAGCGGTTGCGGAACAACAATTACTTCAACGATATTAAATTCAATATCGCTTACCTGATCCCATTTAACTGACTTAACGGAGTGCTCGCCAACCAAAGACTGTTTAAGCTCTTCAATTACGTTTGAGTTTTTACTCAGCACGCTGGGCACACCGGTAACAACTCTGATTTGTTCCTTTCTGCCGGGCTCCAAAACGCTGGTAATACCAATAATAGCTTCAATTTTAAAGGTTGCAGAGTTATAACGCGATTTACCACGTCCACCGCTACCCATAACTGCAATGTCACCAACCTCATAAACTTCTTTGTTGTAAACATACATCTGATAGTCGGTTTTAAACGAATAAACCAGACCTGCGTCATTAATCTCTTTTATAGTGTTTCTATAGGCAAGGTTCTTATCGTCAGTCCAAACCTTGATTGTAGAGTTGGCAACGTCTATGCCCACAACTCTGCTATAATTTTTGCCGGCGTACTGAGCTCCGGTTTCACTTTTCTTTGTTTCTTTCATATTTTTTCTCCCTTTCCTTTTTATCTATTTTGATTTTTTAAAACATAGCCGAAACTATATTGTTTTAACTTCTGATTTAAGCCGTCTCCAATGTGGATACTGTATGTGTTGTCGTTTTTATTAAACTTAACCATTGAGAACAATCCGGTTTTCTTTAAGGTTTCTCCGCCAAACAGAAATACGTCAATAACCTCATCATAATTGTTATAAGCCACTACCGCAACATAACTGTTGGGTTTTTCAATATTAAAAATGTCTTTAGAAAAGGTTACGGATTTGCTTGAAGTTTTATACCCCAGCGGCAGGAATTCTCCCACATATTTGTCTGCAGCAATTGTTTTAACCGAAAGATAATTTACGTTGTTCAGCGCAGCATAGCCCGTCTGAGAACATAAAAACTGAAAGTCTTTTTTTGCTTTGATGTGCAAGGGGTCGTCAAAAAATCCTTTGTCCTTAAACTGATCGGTCAGCCGCATTGCGTTTAGATTTAGTTGATCCATATCTCTTACTCCCCTTTCTTTTTGAATTGGTCCATTACATTAAAGTCAACAGGCTTTTCTTCTTTTACTTCTTTTTTGGGCTTTTCTGTTTGAGAACCAAGATTTCTATCATTCAGTGATGACTTTTGAGTGTTGACAACCATTTGGTTAATTCTTTTGTCAAACTCAGGGTCATACTCTTTTGTGTCTCCTGCTTCTTCTTGTGCTCTTTGGTTTTTAAATACATTTTCGGCCATTACTTTTGATTTTTCATCGCTTGTCTTTTTCTCTTCATTACGCTTTGCTCTTGCTTCATTTTTTGAGCTGATAGAACCAATAATTTTCTTTCTGAATATTATCAGCAGCGCAACAATAACAACCAGCAATGCAATGCCCACAAACAAGAAAGTAACTGCCACCCAATTGTTCCAAAAATCACTAGCCAACAACAAACTCATATTCCACTCTCCTTTTATCAATTGTGACTTAAAAAGTTTGTATAATTATACCTAAATCAAAAAAATAAGTAAAGCAAATAACCCAAATTTTATGCTGAACACCTTAAAAATACACGCATTTTCATAATTTTAATATCCTTTTACGGCATTTTTGATTGGTTTGTCATTTCTTGACGATTTTTAGCGTTTTATTTTCTATAATATATCCATACTGCTCAGGGTCGTCATCGTTATATTCATAGAAGTTTTTAAGTAATTTGCCTTCATAATTATACATCGAAAGCACATGTGTAGTTCTGCCGCTTATAACATCCGCCTCATCATAGCACAGCAAAATCGAGTTGTCTCCGATATAGTTGACCTCATTAAGCTTAGAAAAATTTATGGTAACTTCATCCACTTTGGTTGAGGGCTTTAGCTTGCAGAACGAAATCTGACTGACTACATCGGGCACATTGCTTTCGGCTACCACTAAAAACACCGCGCCGGTCAGCCTCTTTATCTTTATGTCAAGTTTGGCCGACAAAACTATCAGCTGCCATGCTTTTGACACCGCATCGTTAAAGATAACGATTTTATAATATTCCTCACCATAGCGGGTGATTTTACTGACCAGCACCGAAACATCGCCATATGAAAAAATAGTAGACTTAAAATCCTTGGTGATTACCGAGTGCATGGTATAATAATCTCCCTTAATCTGATGTGCACCATCTTCAATATCTACTTTTTCTGATATTTTTATTTCGGTGTTTTCTACAAATATTTTTGCCATTTCCCACCCAATTAAAAATTTTTGTATTAACCCAGCTTTTCCAGAATTTTTAAAATATCTTCCGGCTTTACGGGTCTTGCATTTCCCAGCAGAATGTGATTCATACTGTCTTGCACTATGTCATCAAGTATATCTTTTATCTTGTCTTTTATCTTCGGAACAAACACCCCTGTGTTATTTATTATTTCACCCACGGCTGCTTTTATGCTCCTTTGTTTGGTGTAACCAAACACTTCCTTCAGATTGTCATATTTTGGTTTGTTTGCCTCATAATTAAATTCACAAACGCTTGGAGCCACAATGGCAAGCGCTATGCCCGTGTGCAGGTTTAGCCTGCCGCTAAGTGCTTCACCAATTGCGTGAATTGCGCCAAGACTGCTCATCCCCACCGCCATAGTAGAGTTAAGTGACGCTATAGCCATCTGTTTTATATACTCCACCTTGTTGGGCTCTTTGAGTATCTTTGGCATAGTCTTTACATATTCCTTAAGTGCCTCCAGCGCGAAGTTGTCGCTGGACACATTGCTAAGTGTCGAAGTATAGGCCTCAATAGCTCCGGCAAAGCATTCAAATCCGATGCCTGCCCAAAGCTTAACGGGAATATTTTTCATAAGCTCTGGGTCTATATATGTGGCCTCAGGCACCAGATAAGGGCTGAATATTCTTTGCTTGCGCCCATTTATAGTAACAGCACTTATGGCGGATATTTCCGCTCCTGTGCCACAGACCGTCGGGATTGTTATGTGATGAATGAGATTAGAGGTTATGCTGCCGGTGCCCAAGCTTCCGCCCAAAACATAATCATGCAAAAATCCACTGTGAGAGAGCAACAAACTCACCAACCTGCCGCAATCCATAACCGAGCCTCCGCCAACCGAAATTATGCAGTCTATATTTTTGTCCCTCACAGAATTGGTTATAAGATAAACCTCACCGTCAGCGGGGTTTGCGCTTATCTGCGAATATACAATATACTTGCCTTTTTTAAGATGCGGTTCTACTTTCTGCTTGAATATATCGAGTGAGTTTTTGGGCCCCGTCAAAACCAAAATGTTTTTAAATTTTTTGGTGTCAAGACGGTTTATCACTCCTATATCCAGATTGATTTTGGTAGAAACTTCCTTTTTTAGTTGTTCCATACAAAACTCCTAGTAATTAATTATAACATAACTAAGTTATGTTTAATTTATCTTCGTTCACAAATACCTGTGCAAACACGGTACTTAGCTCACTCTATGTAAATTATAACACAACAAACAAAAAAGAAAAAATCATTTGGACTGTTTTTTGCTTTTTTATAGCCTATATAACTATTATCTGCTCAAAAAACAGCGTTAAATATCCAACCGCTACGCTCAAAACAAACAATGAACCCAAAATTGCAAGATTTTGTTTAATATTTTTATTTTGCTTAAACAAAATTATAAACCCAAGTCCGGCATTAATACATAACCCGGCCAGGCACGCCCCAAACGGAATTCCGCCCACAATATAAAGCTCGGTAATAACAACAGACGAGGCGCAATTTGGAATAAGCCCCACAGCAACCGCCAACAGAGGTGTAAACCAATAGCTCTGCATCAAAAAGTCAGTTAGGGCTGCTTCCCCAACAAAATAGATTATAAACCCAAACAAAATATTTATAGCCAGAATAAATCCAAATATCTTAAGCGAATGAATTAGCGGGTGCAGAAGATATCTATGCCATCTGCTGTGCGAGTGCCCGACGCCGTTTTCACAGTCTACATGGTGCCCGCAGCAGCCTATGTGGTGCTCGTGCGGATTTTCTCTCATACGGCTTCGGCCTCTTGCATTTTTCACCGTCACCTTGAGAAGTGTAGCGTCAAGATTTTGCGCCGCCGGCTCCGCACTTGGCTGGTGCACAAATTCACCGACAGTCTGTTTATTTTTCTTAAGCCTCAGCGCTGCGTCAACCAAAAGACCCACGCTGAGCGCAAACACAAACTTAATAAGCAGCAACGGCAAAAGTGCACCTATGCTTTCAGGATTAGCTAAAATCACGGGTATCGCTTCGTCACTTGTTGCAATAAAGACTGCAAATAATGCTCCAAGCGTAATCTGACGCTTGCTATACATATCTGCCGCAACTACGCTGAAGCCGCACTGCGGAATAAGTCCGAAGCCGGCGCCGGCGATAGGCGTCCACCATTTTTTGCCTTTGATTTTTTTGGCGGTCACCGCGGTTTCAATTAGCTCTATTAATATATAGGCGGCAAGCAAAATAGGCAGTATCTTTGCGCTGTCTATCAAAGCTTCAAGCAAAACTTCCCACCACATAAAAAACTCCTTTGGTGTTTCATAATACACCAAAAGATGCATGTCCGTCAATAAAAAAACAAAAATCGTGCAGACTTCGACATTTTTTGGCATAATATATAGTAGCTAATGTTTTTTTGGTTTTATCTTATTTACTATTTACAAATTTTCTGTATAGTGCTATACTATATTTAGTAAATCTTATTAGGGGGATAAATTTATGCTTAGAGAATTTTTTGGTTTTTTAAAGAACCCACAAGAAGTAACGCCCGGAAAAATGTCCGACATGGGATATTTCATGGCTACAGCCGCACCTGTCTGCATTATTTCCGACAGCAAAACAAAAGAAGAAAAACCGCCGGAACAAAACACCTAATTTTTTGGAGGTGCATTATGTTTCTGTTTGACAAACAACAGATTGACAACATATCGTCAATAAACGATAATCAGTTTTTATTCGCAGATGGTCCGGAACCAAGAAGACCTAGTCCATGTTCATGTGAAAGCCAATCAGGGCCGGGACCAAGGGGAGGAACTCCCGTTGGGTGTCTTAAAAACGATTCACCTTGCGTGCCTTGTTATGATTGTGAGCCCGGCTTGTTTGGGCGTTTTCTAAAATTATTTGCATTATCAATGATTATGCATCAGCACTGCACCGAAGATGACGGAAAAGGACTTTTCTTATAAAACATTTTTTAAAACAGAAAAAACCCAAAGCCTTGGGTTTTTTCTGTTTTAAGTTGTCCACAACGGGGGGTGGATTTACCACTGTCGTACCCCCGCTGAAAGGTTTAAGAGTGAAGATTAAAATTTTTACGTCGCAACGACAACGTCTCCCTGAGGCAAATCCTCTTCATCCACAATTTCAACTGAGTTTTTGCTGAACTGACTGTTATAAAGCTCGGCATAAAATCCGCCTCTTACAATAAGCTCTTTGTGTGTGCCGCTTTCAATGATATTGCCGTCTTTCATAACAAGTATCAAGTCTGCATTTTTGATTGTAGAAAGCCTGTGAGCAATAACAAAACTAGTTCTTCCTTTCATAAGCTTATCCATAGCTTTTTGTATCTGCTCTTCGGTTCGGGTATCCACCGAGCTGGTGGCCTCGTCAAGTATGAGCATAGGTGCGTTTTGAACCATAGCGCGCGCTATGGTAAAGAGCTGCTTTTCACCAACACTGAGATTACTCTCTTCGCTAAGCATCATATCATAGCCTTTGGGCTGTGCCTTGATGAAATGGTCAATGTTGGCAGCCTGACAAGCCTGTTCAATCTGTTCCTGAGTGGTGCTTGGGTTTCCAAAGGCCATATTTTCTTTTATGGTGCCTTCAAACAGCCATGTGTCCTGAAGTACCATCCCAAACAAGCTTCTGACAAACTCTCTGTTCATGTCTTTTATGGATACACCGTCTATAGTTATTTCACCGCCCGTAGTCTCATAAAAGCGCATAAGAAGGTTTACGATAGTAGTTTTTCCGGCACCGGTCGGCCCTACAATCGCCACTTTATACCCGGGCTTTGCTACACAGCTGAAGTCATGAATAACTTCTTTGTCAGGGTTATATCCAAAACTTACGTTCTTAAATTCAACAAGACCCTTAACCTCAGGAATAGTAATCACCTTTTCACTCTCATCCTGCTGTTCGGTTTCATCCAAAAATTCAAATACTCTTTCGCTGGCGGCAGCCGTCTGCTGAAGCGTGCTTGCAGATGTCGCCAAGTTTTGAAGCGGCTCGTTTAATCTGTTGATGTATACAATAAAGAACGGGAGTGCTGCAAGCAAACTATAGTTTCCGGTCGAGATAACTTCCATACCCGCAACAAGAGCTATAAGCACCATATTAATGCTGCCTACTGCCCTCATCATCGGCATCATAAGTCCGCTTAAAAACTGTGATTTATACGCGCTGGCAAACAGTTTGCCATTGCCTTCATCAAATTTTTCAAGCGCTCTTTTTTCGCCGTTAAAAACTTTTACCACCGTGTGAGAAGAAAATACCTCCTCAATGTGTCCGTTGACCTCGCCCAAAGAGCGCTGCTGACGTATAAAATATTTTTGTGAAATTTTAATTATAACAAACATTCCAACCAAAACCAGCAAAACCACGCCAAGTGCTATAAGCGTCCACTTAACGTTTATCGTAAACATTAAGACCGGTATGCCTATTGCAGTAACACACGCCATCACAAGACTGCTTAAGCTCATGTTCAATGTTTGTGCAATGGTGTCAATGTCGTTTGTTATGCGGCTCAAAGTGTCTCCATAAAGGTTGTTGTCATAATACTTGAGAGGCAGCTTGTTTATCTTTTCAATCATTTCACTTCTAAGTTTCTTTGTTATTTTGGCTGTGATGCCGGCAAATATAAAGCTCTGAATAAAGTTAAATATTGCGCTCAAAACATACATTCCCAAAACAATAAGGCTGAAATAAATAATCACGCCCATATCAATCGGCAAACCTTTAAGCACATTAGTGATTTCATCTGTTATGTTAATTGATATTTTTGGTCCCAATATTGATATTACGCTGGCCATCACCACGAGTGTTAAGGCTACCACTAAAATCACACGCATAGGTTTGAGATATTTTAATAGTTTGCCTATACTCTTCTTAAAATTTTTCGGCTTCTCAGCCACTCTCATGCGGCCGCCCGGTCCGCCGCCCATTGGAGGACCGCTCTTTTTCTCACTCATTTTTCAGTTCCTCCTTGCTCAATTGGCTGAACGCAATTTCTTTATATATCTCGCAGGACTTAAGAAGCTCTTTGTGTGTGCCGCACCCTACAACCATACCCTTTTCAAGCACCAAAATTTGGTCAGCATCCATAATTGAACCTACACGCTGCGCCACAATAAACTTAGTGGCCGAGGTACAGTTTTCTTTAAGGCTCGCCCGCAGTGCCTTGTCAGTTTTATAGTCAAGGGCCGAAAAGCTGTCATCAAATATGTATATTTCCGGATTTTTAACCACGGCACGTGCAATCGATAATCTTTGACGCTGTCCACCCGAAACGTTTTTTCCGCTCTGGGCTATCTGATAGTCAAGCCCGCCTTCCATCTCAAACACAAACGACGACTGAGCAATTTCAAGTGCTCGGTTTATTTCCTGATCATCGGCATTCTGTTTGCCGTATTGTATGTTTTCTCTGATGCTTCCGCTAAAGAGCACTCCTTTTTGCGGAACAAAACCAAGCTTATTGTTGAGTGCCTCAAATTTATAATCTCTTACATTTATACCATCAATCAAAATTTCGCCGTCGGTTGCGTCAAAAAATCTTGGGATAAGATTTATCAGCGTACTTTTTCCGCTGCCGGTAGAGCCTATAAAAGCAACCGTCTGCCCGCCGTGTGCCGTAAACGAAATATCTTTCAGCATATATTCATCGGCATCGGGATATTTAAAGCTTACATTTTTAAATTCCACCTGCCCATGCAGATTCTGCGAATTTCTTTCTCTTATTTCCTCTTCACCCAAAGCTCCCTCTATAATTTGGTTTCGGGTGTTAAGCACTTCTCTTATACGGTTTGCCGACACCTGACCGCGCGGTATCATAATAAACAGCATAGCAATAATCAAAAAGCTCATAATAATCTGAATTCCGTATGTTGCAAACAAGACAACAGTATCATAATTTGTTGCGCCTGTTCCAATAAGCTCAGCCCCCAGCCAATAAATCATTACCGTAAGCGTTCCGAAAATAAGCATTACTATAGGCATAAGCATAGCTGAAATACGTGCAACAAACAAGTTCATATTAGTAAGAGAGGAGTTGACCCCTTCAAACTTTTGCTGCTGAATATTTTCGGCTCCGTTTGCTCTTATAACTCTGATACCTGTCAGATTTTCTCTTGACACCGAACTCAATTTGTCGTTAAGTTTTTGAATTTTTGAAAACTTGGGCAGAATAAATGCTGCAAGAGTTCCCAGCAGAATAATCAGTACCGCAACAGCTATCCAAATTACTGACGACAGCTCTATGCTTTTACCTATAATCTTTGTTGCCGCAATTACGACCATAATGGGAGAATATACCGCCATCCTCAAGGTCATAACCAAAACCGTCTGAAGCTGAGTTATGTCGTTGGTTGTTCGCACAATCAAGCTGGGAGTAGAAAATTTATTCATCTCCTGCATCGAAAATCCGTTTACCTTTTCAAACAGCTTTCTTCTTACCGTGCGGCTAAGCCCTGCCGCTACGCGGGTAGCAAACCAAATGCTTATAACCGAACAAGCAATTGAGCCTCCTACAATAAGAAGCATGTGCCAGCTCTTGTCCCATATCTCTGCGCTTGTGGGAGCCTGCCCGGGTCCGAACAATCCTATTATCTGGGTCATATATTCGGGCACGGTCAAATCAAGCCACACACCTGCACCGGTAAGTGCCAAAACCAGGACCACCATAACCCATTCATGCCACTTTAAATATTTTAATATCTTTATCATAATTTCTCCTCAATTGCCTTCATACAATTTTCAAGCATCTTTTTTTTAACGCGCCTAAACACTTCTATGTCTTTTTTGTCTATTCCTTCAAAGCTGGTTTTATACCACTTCTGAGTAATCTCACGAATTTTTCCGGCAATCTCCTGCCCATCTGAGGTGAGCCGAATTAGCGTCCGCTTATCCTGCGTTATCTTTTCTATAAGCTGTTTATTTTCAAGCTCAGACATCACCCTTGATGAATTTGCTTTGTCATAACCCAATATTCTGGTGGCCTCAATCTGAGTTATCCCCTCACCTGATTTTGCAATCAATGCAATGTAGGGTACTTGAGGGCCGGTTATACCCAACTCTGCCGCCTTTTTGTCAAAATAACTCTTTAGTATCATCTTAGCCCTGTTTATCTGCACTGACGGAAAGTCTCCCTCTGAATACATACCCCTACCTCCTGTTTTTTTTGTCTGCTGAAATCTCGTTATAATAAAAAATATCTTGCGGCAATTCTTTCATCGGTAAATTTATAAATTATTTAACCGCAAAAAGCCTGCTCGATATTTTAGAGATATCAGTATTATATTCCAACATGGTTGAGTTGTCAACTACTTTTTGTGAATATTTTTGTTTTTTTTATTTTCTCATTTATATATAAAAACCGTTGGCAGAGCCAACGCCATAAAAAATAAGTCTGTATTGGTTTGATAAAAAAAATACTTAATAGCTGTTTTTCTTTGCTACAAAAAACAGACCGACCGTTCGGTTCTAACCGTCTGGTCGGTCTATTTTTTAAAACTTAAACTTTTCTATTCTTTTTTTCAAACTCTGTTATACGTTCTTCAACTCTATCCCAATTTATTATATTAAGATAGTCATCAATATAATCTGTTCTGACGTTGTAATGCTTCAAATAATACGCGTGCTCCCAGACGTCCAGGTTCAAAATCGGATATAAATTCAGCGGAATGGGTGTATCCTGATTTGCGGTCTTTATAAGTTTCAGTTCACCAGCCTTGTTAAATCCCAGCCATGCATAGCCCGAGCCAAACACACCAAGACCCATAACTTTAAGTTGTTCCTTAAACTTATCCATGCTGCCAAAGCTTTTGTCTATAAGCTGAGAGGTTTTAGGTCCTATCTTGGTGCCGCCGTTTATCAGCCCGTCAAAATACAGCCTGTGATTATATACCCCGCCACCGTTGTTTATGACCGCGGTCTGTATGTCAGCCGGAAGCCTGGCTGCGTTATAAAGCAGTTCTTCCAATGTCCACTCCTGATATTTGGGCTGATTATGCAGCACTGTGTTCAGGTTGTCGATATAAGTCTGTAAATGCTTGTCATGATGAAGCATCATAGTTTTTTCGTCAATGTATGGTTCCAACGCATTATAGGCATAAGGAAGAGGAAGATTTACAAAGGGATATTTGTTGTTTGTTTCCATATATGTCTCCTTTTTCACTCAGCACCAAACTGTTCTTTGGCTTTCCTTTTGTCAGACAGCTTTTGAAAGAATTTCACTATCTCGCACACCGGAATAATCATCAGCGACATCACGATTGTGACAATCCACTGCATCAGCGACAACTCTGCCACCTGGAACAGATAACTCATAAACGGCACGAAGCAAACTACCGCAATAAGCGCCAAGCCTATTATAAATGCTATCCAGAACATTTTGTTTTTGAAAGGATTGCTCTTGAATACTGAACCGGTTGTTCTCACATTAAACATGTGCAGTATCTGTATCAGGTTAAGCGAAATAAATACCATTGTTGCCGCAATTACATCTGAGTTAAACATATACAGTCCTGCCATAAATGCGCCTACAACAATTATAGCTTCAAATATTCCCTGATAGAGAATATTTACGCCAATCCTGCCGCCGATAATGCTTGCACTACTCCTTCGCGGCGGCCGCATCATAACATTACGTTCGGCGTTTTCCATGCCAAGGGCCACTGCCGGCAGCGTATCGGTAACAAGGTTTATAAACAAAATCTGTATGGGCAGAAGTACGGTAAGTTCGGGATAAGCAAGTGTCAAGGAGAATAAGACCAAAACTTCAGCAATGTTACAACTTAACAAGAACTGTATGGTTTTTTGTATATTACTGAATATCTTTCGGCCCTCTTCAACTCCCACAACAATAGTTGCAAAGTTGTCGTCGGTCAAAACCATATCTGCCACTTCCTTGGTCACTTCGGTGCCGGTTATGCCCATACCGATGCCTATATGTGCAGATTTTATGCTCGGCGCGTCGTTTACTCCGTCACCCGTCATAGCTACAACCTTTCCGTTTGCCCTCAAAGCTCTTACTATTCGCACCTTATGCTCAGGGCTCACTCTTGCAAAAACCGAAAACCTGACAATTTCCACTTTAAGCTCTTCGTCATTGAATTTATCCAGATATGCTCCTTCAATTACCTCTTCTCTCGATTTTATCATTTTCAGCTCTTTTGCAATGGCATAGGCTGTGTCCATATGGTCGCCTGTTATCATAACAGCTTTCATTCCGGCAGTTTTACATTTCTTGATTGCCTCCTCAACCTCTGCTCTTGGCGGGTCCATCATGCCGCTGAGCCCCACAAATGTCAGGTTCTTTTCTGCAATGTCACCTGCCTCAATGTGTTGAGCAGACACACCGCTAAAATCGCTTATGGCATAACCCAAAACTCGCAGAGCCTTGTGCCCCATGGTGCTTGCTATATTCATTATAACCTGCTTGTCTTCATCAGTTATTTTTCGTCTGGTGCCGTTTATTATAATATGCGTTACGCGTTTCAAGATTTCGTCGGCGGCACCTTTGGTATACACTACCACTCTTTCGCCGTCAATGTTGGCTGTTGACATAAGCTTTCGCTGACTATCAAACGGAATTTCTCCCAAGCGCTTATGCTTCATTTCAAGTCCGCGTTTTTTATAGTCAAACTTTTCGGCAAACTCCGCAAGAGCCGTTTCAGTGGGGTCACCCAAATAAACCTCATCATGCTTGTGGCTGTCGTTGCAAAGCGTCATACATTTAAGAAGGTTTATGGAGTTGGGTACCTGAGGGTCAAACTCTTCGGTAACAATAAGCCTGCCGTCCAGATACACTTCACGCACTGTCATTTTGTTTTGAGTGATTGTGCCGGTTTTGTCAGAACATATCACGTCGCAGCACCCCAGCGTTTCGACTGCGTGCAGTCTTTTGATTATAACATTCTTTTTAGCAAGCCTCATTACTCCAAGTGACAATATTATGGTCACTACTGCAGGCAAGCTTTCAGGGATTGCCGCAACGGCAAGGGCTACCGCCGTCAAAAAGGCATTGAGCGGCTCGCCGGGTTTTACAAATATATCCACCGCAAAAATTACAGCAGCGATAGCAAGCACTGATATTGTGATTATTCCGCCAAGCTTTACAAGACTTTTTTCAAGCGGAGTTTTGTCGGTCTCTTTGCTGCCAAGCATAGTTGCAATCTTTCCTATCTCGGCCTCAACGCCAGTAGCCACTGCAATACCCACACCCCGGCCATACGCCACCGTGCTTCCGCTAAAGCACATATTACGCCTGTCGCCGATAGGGGTCTTTTTGGGAAGAACTACTCCCGCTTCTTTACGAGCAGCTCCGCTCTCACCCGTAAGGGCAGCTTCGGAGCATCGCAAACTTGCAATTTCAGTCAGGAGTATGTCCGCAGGAACTATGTCGCCAGCCTCAAGGACTATTGTATCTCCTACAACTATCTCATGGGTAGGAATACTCATTCTCTTGCCACCTCTTATTACTCTGGCGGTAGGCTCGCTCATCTTTTTAAGCGACTCCATAGCGTTTTCGGCCTTCATTTCCTGAACAAGCCCCATAAAGGCATTTATCAAAACTATAATAATAATAATTATGGCGTCAATGACCTCCGTCATATCACCGTGGGCACTGAAAAGGCCTACAAACAACGATACTACAGCCGCAGCCACCAAAATGATTATCATAATGTCTTTAAACTGTTTAATAAAACGTAAAAACATACTCGGCTTCTTGATTTCGGGAAGCTTGTTCTCTCCATACTTTTTCAGCCGAATTTTTGCCTCTTCGTCGCTCAGCCCCTCTTCGGTGGCACCAAGCTCACTATATACCTCTTCTACTTTTTTGTTGTGAAAATCAGGCATAATAACCCCTTTAAAAATTAGCAACTGCTACATCTTTGGTATGCTTGCAATATTTAAAAGCTCAAGTCCCGTGTTCAAAACTTTTTTTGTGGCATATGTCAGCATAAGCCTGCCTATGCTCACTTTGCCGTCTTCAATGATGCGGTTGGTGTTATAATACACATTATATGCATGGCTTAAGCTGATTATTAGTTTGCTGATTATGCTTGGTTCGTAGCTTTGCAAGGCACTTTCAACAGCCGCCGGAAATTGATTTATCAGTTTAATTAGCTCAAATGCTTCGGTATTATTTATATCTTTAGTTTCAATTTTGCCACTCATAATTTGCTCTATAGGTTTGTTTAGCACTTCCTCAGCTTTCTTCAAAATGCTACAACATCTGGCATATGTATATTGCATATACGGCGCGGTCTCACCGTCAAAACTAAGCGCGCTTTCAAGATCAAAAACCACATCCCTATTTTTTTCGTGTTTGAGGGGGAAGAATACTACTGCCCCAATGCCGATTTGACGAGCTACAGTTTCTATGTCAATGCCTTCGGCGCCGCGCTCCTGCACAATCTTTTTGGCTCTCTTTATTGATGCATCCAGAATGTCTTTTACTACTGCCTGTTTACCCTTACGGCTTGCAATCTTGCCCTCAGGCAGACTAAACCTCCCATAGCTTATATGCACAAGCCCTTTTGCATAAGTTTTTTTCAAAAGCTCACAAACCTTAAACCATTGAGCAAAATGCAGCTTTTGCGAAACATCGGTTATATATATTCCTTTGTCAAACTTATATGTTTTATACCTATCCTCAACTGCTGCCAAGTCCCTTGTGGCATAAAGGCTTGTGCCGTCACTTTTTTGCACCATGCACACACCAAGCCCATAGTTTTGCAGGTCCACAATTTTGGCCCCCTCGCTTGCAGTAACAAGCTTGTTTTTTTCAAGCTCCTTCAAAACCGGTTCCATAAGCTTGCTGTATTTGGCTTCTCCGCTCCAATCGTCAAAGGTCACCCCCAACATATCATATATTTTGTTAACTTCTTGTTTGGCAAGTGTTATAAACCAATTATAAATCTCCAGAGCCTCGGGGTCCCCTTCTTCAATCCGCCTGAACCAATTCCGCGACAAATCCGCGAGGCTGGGGTCTTTTTCAATTTCGGCGCTGATTTTAATATACAAGTCCTGAATTGCGTCAACACCTCTTTTGTCGACGTCATCTTTGTTCCCCCAAAGCTTATAAGCTGCGACCATTTTTCCAAACGGTGTTCCGAAATCTCCAAGATAGTTTATTGCAACTACTTTATATCCGCAAAATTTTAAAATACGCTTAATGCTTTCTCCAATTACAGTATTTGCTAGATGCCCTATGTGCATATACTTGGCAAGATTGGGCGACGAAAAATCAAGGAATACAGTCTTGCCCTCTCCGATATTATTTCTTCCGAAGTTTTTATCTTGTTTTAAAATCTCAGCCAAAATTATTTTGGTCACTTCTTCACGTTTTACAAAAAAATTCAGATATCCTCCGACCACTTCTGCTCTGTCAATAATTCCGTTAGTGTTTATCTTATTCTTCAGCTCCTCAGCTATCATGAACGGAGCTTTTTTTAGTTCCTTTGCAAACGGAAAACACGGCAGACAAAAGTCTCCCATATCACTTGTGGGGGGCACCGTTAAAAGTTCAGCACTAAAGCCGCTGATTTTATTCAGATTTGCCTCTTTGATAATATAATCTCTGATGTCCATAGCTACCTCTCATCATATATTATCATAAAAAAACCAAAAGTAAAAACAAATACGCTATTGTGCCTTCTTTATGCTATCATCTGCCACACGGTGAGCCCCACTCCAAGCACAACAAGATAAGCCACAAAACACCAGAAATTGGCACGCTTTACTACTTTAAGCATAACGCTTATTGCCAAAAGCCCAAACACAAAAGCAAATATAAAACCCGGAAGCATTGGCAGAATTCCCGCCTCAAAGCTGTTGGGGCTCAGCTTAAAACATTCAAACACCAAAGAGGCCAGAATTATAGGAATGCTCATAATAAAAGAAAAGTTCGCGGCTTTTTCTTTATCTGCGCCAAACAAAATCCCCCCGCAAATAGTGGAGCCCGAGCGCGATATTCCGGGAAATATCGCAAACGCCTGAAATATGCCCATGACAATAGCGGTTTTAATATTAAACGGTTTTATCTTGCGCTCACTACCCCTCATAACAATGCTGGCAACAGTCAGCATAGCCGCACTGACTAAAAAACCAAAAGCAAGATAGGCTCCGCCAAAACTCTGCTCGACAAGGCTACGAAGTAAAAGCACCATAACCACTGCCGGAACGGTGGCAACAGCAAGATACCCCACTTCTTTTTGAAAGGGTTTTTTAATATATTCCCAGAGTGCTTTGCGATAGTATAAACACACAGCGAAAAACGTTCCTAAATGCAGAACTACGTTTAGAAATATAAGGTCGCCTTCCACACCAAAAATATTTTCAAACAGCACCAAGTGCCCGCTGGATGAAATTGGCAAAAATTCCGTCAGCCCCTGAATAATACCCAAGATAATAAAAATCACCATACATATATTATGTGTGCTACGATATGGGTATATGAAAAAAATCGCAAGCAACTTATAGTTGTTGATTTTTTGATTGTGTGATATAATCCCATCAGAGGTAAACATGAAACTCGGAGTAATCGGCCTTCCTAATGTAGGCAAAAGTACACTTTTTAACGCAATAACAAAAGCGGGGGCAGAGAGTGCCAACTATCCCTTTTGCACCATTGAGCCCAATGTGGGCATTGTTGATGTGCCGGACGTCAGGCTTGAAAAACTTGCTAAGCTTTATAATAGTCAAAAAATCACGCCCGCCCAAATTGAGTTTGTTGATATTGCGGGCCTTGTAAAAGGTGCCAGCACAGGCGAAGGGCTTGGAAACAAATTCCTTAGTCATATCCGCGAGGTAGATGCCCTTATTCATGTGGTCAGATGTTTTGAAAGTAATAATATTATCCATGTTGAAGGAAGTGTCAACCCCAAACGTGATATTGAAATAATAAACCTTGAACTGATTTTGGCTGATATTGAAACAGTAAACAAACGATACGAAAAATCAATTAAACTTGCCCGAAGCGGCGATAAAGATGCCAAGGCCGAGGTTGAAATTCTTGAAAAAATAAAAGCCGCACTTGAGCGTGAAAAACCAGTACGAAGCATAAAATTCAGCGCAGAAGAACAAGTGATGGTTGACGGTTTCTTTTTGCTTACCACAAAGCCGATAATATATGTAGCCAATGTCGGCGAAAACGAAATAAACGACCCTGAAAACCTCCCCAACGTAAAATTTGTGATAGAGTTTGCCAAAAGCGAAAATGCCGGATGCATTGCCCTCAGCTGCCGTCTTGAAGAAGAGCTGATATCACTGAGTGAAGAAGAGCGCGACATGTTTAAGCTTGAGCTAGGCCTTAATCAAAGCGGCCTTGAAAAACTAATTATTGCCAGCTATGACCTTCTGGGTCTTATGAGCTATTTGACCGCAGGCGAAAAAGAAGTGCGGGCGTGGACAATCAAAAAAGGAACAAAAGCTCCTGCGGCAGCGGGAAAAATTCACACCGATTTTGAAAAGGGCTTTATTCGGGCCGAAATTGTTAAGTATGACGATATAATTGCTTTCGGCGGATTTAATGGCGCCAAAGAAAAAGGCAAAGTGCAAAGTGTAGGCAAAGAATATGTGATGCAGGACGGCGACATTGTGCTGTTTAGATTCAATGTTTGAGTTTTTTGAGTGAAACTTTATAGGAGAGGCGGTTTATTGTCTCTTCTATTTTTTGCTGATACTTTACACTCAAAAAGAAGAGTATGCAAATGGCCACCGCCAAGGCACCCCACAAAATAAACCAATATCCTTTAAACGGAATAACAAACCCTCCTCCAAAAAAGCAGGTGAAAAATATAGCTATGGGTCTGAATATACAAACACTTGTCACAAAAAACTTTTTGGTCATAGTGGTTGTGCCCGCAATCAGACACAATAGGTCGTCGGGTGAAAACGGAAACAACAGCATTAAACAAAACATATATTTACAGCGGCTGAGCTTATCTCTGAATTTTGTAGCGTCCTCTTTGCCCGCAATCCATCCCAAAACTTTGATTCCGTATCTGCGACCCAGCCAGAAGGCCACCAGACTACCCGTAAGTATAGCACAGGTGCTGTAAATAAAGCTGGTTAGGGGACCGAAAATTACTGTTCCCGCCAGAGTTGTCAACATAGACGGAATAGGTAAAAACGTCACCTGCAAAAACTGCAACGCAAAAAACATAACATAGCTCAGCGCACCCGCACTCAAAATCAGCTTTCTGATTTCTTCTACACTGTCAATTTTTTCAAGCAGGTTAAAGTGTTCAAGAACGGTATACCCTATCAGCACAACAATCCCGATAACACCAAACAACATAAGACCGCGCAAAACTTTGCGCAAAAAAGACTGTGTAATAATGGCAAACTTTCTGGTCATGGTTCATTATATGTTTAGGCCATCCACAAAAGAATATAAACCATTAAGTTGGAAACTCCGGATTTGTGCACTTCAATTCGGTGTAATTAAGGATGTTATATTTAGGCATAAAAAAGCCCTATGTTTTTACATAGGGCGAAAAAACTTTTTACAGCATAGTTTTGTTAAGCATCTTAAGTGTCCCGGTACTGGTGATTTCATAAAGAATTTTGCAAATACCCTTACCCTGCTTCAGTTCCTTAACTAAAAAATATTTGGCATTGTCCTTACTTGTGGGCTGTCTATTTTCATCCAAAAAAGCCCCTATTGCTCTGTCGCCGCCGTTTGGTGTCGGGCATATTTTTTCAACTACATCAGGAACACCTTTACTCATATCAAAACCCCTTAAATTATTTTGCAAAAATATTATATCATACCCATAAAATATTGTAAATTATATTTTGACATTTCTTAACGTATACAAAATCCAAATAATATTCCGGCAAATCAATTTCACTTTTTATTGCTCGTGTTTTTTAGATATTCTTTCATTCTGATTTCGTCTTTAATTTCAAGTCCGCGTTCGCCAGCGAGCGATTCCAAATGGTGGGTAAATTCATGAAATACTGTCTCGCGCAGCTCTTTACGCAATACGTCCTCAGATACGTCCGAATATAGTCGCATAAAAGAACCATAATAAATGCATATCCAGCGGCCCAGACTGTCATGATGATATTCTCCCAATGTGCATAATTTTACCCCATCTTGAGAGAGGGCCTCACATCTATCCAGCAATACTACTCCGCCGTTTAGGTGTTTAAAAAACTCATCTGGAATTTCATCCGCTATTTCGTTTAATATTTTTTCAATATCATCAATAGTATACACAGGGCACTTTTTATTCCTCTATAATGTCCTCTTCATCCTGATGAGCGGTGACAGACGCGCACACAATTTTGTAGTTCTGGTCTTTTATTCGCATAATTCTTACGCCCTGAGTGTCACGGCCTATTTTACTTATCTCTTTTGCTCGAAGGCGAATAATCATGCCGTTGTCGGCTATTATGATTACGTCCTCGTCCTGCGCTACCTGTTTGAGGTTGACAAGGTTTCCGGTCTTGGCGCTAAATACGCCCGCCTTAATACCTTTTCCGCCGCGCGACTGCAATCTATAGTCAGCGGGATCTGTTCTTTTTCCATAACCATTTTCAGTTATAGTCAAAATTTGATAGCCGTTTTTGAGCACCGCCATGTCAACAATATAGTCGTTTTTGCCAAGCTTCATGCTTCTCACACCCTGAGTATCACGGCCCATAATTCTTACATCCTGTTCGCTGAACCTTATACACTTGCCCTCGTGGCTGGCTATCAAAATTTCATCTCTGCCGCTTGTGACATTTACGCAGATAAGTCTGTCGGTTTCGTTCAGCTTTATGGCGACCTTGCCAACTTTTCTGATTTTAATAAATTCTTCAAGCTTGGTCTTTTTTATTAAACCCTCGCGGGTAGCCATAATAAGGTTGCCCTTAGTGTTTTCGTCAATCTTAATCACAGCTGTCACGCTTTCGTCATCATCCAGCTGAAGAAGGTTTATAATTGCTCTCCCCTTTGCATTGCGCTGAGCTTCGGGCACGGTATAAGCTTTTTTGCAATACACTTTGCCAAAGTTGGTGAAGAACAGCAAATCATCATGCGTCGAGCACACAAACATATTTTCGACAAAGTCTTCCTCTTTAGTCTTATGGCTGGAGACTCCAACGCCACCCCGTTTCTGGGTTTTGTATTCAATAAGCGGCAAACGTTTAATATATCCGAAGTGAGTGAGTGATATCACCACATCCTGCTTTTCAATCAGGTCTTCTATGTCAACCTCGCCCTCGTCTATGCTTATTTCAGTCTGTCTGGGAGTGCCGTATTTTTCTCTCACTTCGCCAAGCTCGGTTTTTATGATAGTAAGCACCTTGGCTTCGCTTTTGAGGATGCTCTTATATTCAACAATCAAGGCTTCAAGCTGCTGAAGCTCTTCTTTTATCTTAAACACTTCAAGAGAAGTAAGCCTCTGTAAGCGCATTTCCAAAATCGCGTTGGCCTGACGTTCGCTAAGCGCAAAATTTGAACAAAGCTTTTGCGACGCTTCAATCTTATCCTGACTTGCTTTAATGATTTTTATAACCTTGTCAATATTGGCAAGTGCGATAACAAGCCCCTCAAGAATATGTGCCTTTTCCTGAGCACGCTCCAGATCATATCTTGTTCGTCTTATAATGACTTCTTTTTGGTGGTCAAGATAGTGATAGAGCATTTCTTTAAGGTTCAAAATTCTAGGCTCACCCGCAACAAGAGCCAGAAATATTATTCCGTTTCCTATCTGCATGGGAGTATGCTTATACAGCATATTTAAAACGACCTGAGCATTTGCATCCTTTTTGACTTCCACAACAATACGCATACCGTCGCGGTCACTTTCTTCGCGGATGTCGCTTATACCTTCAATCTTTTTGTCTTTAACAAGCTCTGCAATCTGCTCAATAAGTTTTGCTTTGTTTACCTGATACGGAAGCTCGGTTACAACAATTGATGACTTTCCGCCACGCTCGTTTTCTTCAATTTCAGCCCGGGCTCTTATAGTTATTCCGCCTCGGCCTGTTCTGTATGCGTTACGTATGGCAGCCCTGCCCATGATTATACCCTTAGTTGGGTAGTCAGGAGCGGGGATAATTTTCATAAGGTCATCAATTTCAATGCCGGGGTTGTCAATAAGCGCTATAACTCCGTCTATAACTTCGTTTAGGTTGTGCGGAGGAATGTTTGTAGCCATACCCACCGCTATACCATCGGCGCCATTAACTAAAAGGTTTGGGAATCTTGACGGAAGCACCTCTGGCTGCTGCAGCGTGCCGTCAAAGTTTGGGTAAAAATTTACCGTTTCTTTATCGATTTCTCTAAGCATCTCACCCGCAATTTTACTGAGGCGGGCTTCGGTATACCTTTGTGCCGCCGCAGGGTCGCCGTCTATGCTTCCAAAGTTACCTTGTCCGTCCACCAATGGGCAGCGGATAGAAAAGTCCTGAGCAAGTCTAACCAGCGCCTCATAAACAGCACTGTCGCCGTGAGGGTGATACTTACCCAGCACGTCACCGACAATACGTGCGCACTTACGGTAGGGCTTGTCATTAAACAGGTTAAGCTCGCCCATAGAATACAAAATTCTGCGATGCACAGGCTTTAGTCCGTCACGCACATCAGGTATGGCCCTGGATACGTTTACGGCCATGGCGTATGATATAAAGGACTTGCGCATTTCCTCGCCGACCTGCACCTTTATATACTTTGTGTTGTCTACAAATTCCTTTTCCTTATGCTGTTCTTTTTCTTTCATAACTTTTTCCCACTTTTTACTAACTTTAATTTCTAAAACATGACATATTAGTTTTCAACACGCAACATCAATTGTTCTTTTATGTTATCAGGTGCCAATTCAATCAATTTTTTAAAAACTCCCCTTGTCTGCTTGCCACCATCTGCCCAAAACGTTATGTATGCTTTATTTCTTCCTAAGTCCCAACCCATCTCATACCATGCAGTATTATGTCCGCCTCCGCATATTTCTTGCAGCCGTTCGCCCATTTCTTTATTTATTTGTAAAATGTCATTAATCTGATTGTTTTGGAACCAGACCCAAAAACTTTTTAACTGCTCTTCATTAAACTCCGGTTTTGAAAATATACCCATGTATTTTTAATCCTCCGTTTGTGAATAATGAATTTTACTTGCCTTGTAATTTCTTTATGGTTCTCTCTATTTTCTGCTGCCGCAGTTTGTCAACCTCTTCGGCCCCAAAAATCAACTGCATTTGTTCTAAAAAGTTCAAGCAATCCGCCGTTTCTTCAATTATGTTCTGTTTAACTTTTTCAAGCTTTTCGGTGTTTGCGCTGTCAAACTGCACAACGCGCATATACTTACAAATTTCCTTGGTGAGCTCCGACATTTCTTCGATGCAGTGTATCATCTGCGAATCCTGCCCCTTGGCTTTTATAAACATTTCATATTCCTTGGCAAATTTCATGATTTCTACCTCCTGCAATAAAACTGTTTTAATGACGGGTTTTAACACCGCAAAGCTTACTTAGAAATGACAATTATGAGTTACCTCTCCCTGTTCGCGGGAGCATCTCCGTTAAATATCAAGGTCCTTAACAAGCGTTGCGTTCTGTTCAATAAACTGTCGTCTAAGCTCAGGGTTCTCTCCCATCAAAATATTGAATATTTCATCCGCCTCAACGGCATCCTCAAGCTTAACCTGAATTAGCGTACGGTTGGCCGGATTCATAGTCGTCTGCCACAGCTGCTCGCTGTTCATTTCTCCAAGACCCTTATATCTCTGAAGCTCCACATTCTTTTTGCCCCATGTTTCCAGCAGTTTCTCAAGTTCTTCATCGTTATAAACATACTGCTCGTCTCTGCCCTTAGTAACTTTATACAGCGGAGGCATGGCGATATATACGTGTCCATTTTCAATCAGAGGCCTCATAAACCTGAAAAAGAAAGTCAGCATCAAAATACGAATGTGGCTGCCGTCTACGTCAGCATCAGTCATACAGATTATTTTGTTATATCTAAGCTTATTTTCATTATATTCGCTGTGAATACCACATCCGAAAGCGGTTATCATAGCCTTTATTTCGGCGTTTTCCAAAACTCTGGAAAGCCTTGCTTTTTCAACGTTCAAAATCTTGCCTCTCAGCGGCAAAATTGCCTGAAAGCGTCTGTCTCTGCCTTGCTTTGCCGTTCCGCCCGCACTGTCACCCTCAACCAGATAAATTTCGCACTTGGTGGGGTCTTTATCGGTGCAGTCGGCAAGTTTTCCGGGAAGAGTGGTGTTTTCAAGTGCACCCTTGCGGCGCGTAAGCTCCCTTGCATTTCTGGCGGCGTCCCTTGCTCTTTGTGCTGTAATAGATTTAAGCACCAGCTCCTTTGCTATATTGGGATTTTCTTCAAGATATTCGCCCAAACCATCCTGCAACACCTTTTCAACAAGTGTTCGCATTTCACTGTTGCCAAGCTTGGTTTTGGTCTGCCCCTCAAACTGCGGGTTTTGGAGCTTAACCGATATAACGGCAGTCAGCCCCTCACGGCAGTCCTCGCCCGAAAGCTTCTCGCTCTCTTTAATTATTTTGTTCTTCTGCCCATACTCGTTTATTACTTTGGTCAGGGCATTCTTAAACCCTATTACATGGGTTCCGCCCTCTTCGGTGTTTATGTTATTTGCATACCCGTGGATTACTTCACTATAGCTGTCGTTATACTGCATGCTTATTTCAACTTCACTTGTCTTGGTGGTTTTGCAAATATATACCGGCTCAGGAAAGATTGTCTCGTGTGTTTTGTTGAGATATTTTACAAACTCTATAATTCCACCCTTAAACAAAAACTCATCTTTCTTTTCTCTGCCCTTGCGTCTGTCCTCCAAAATAATACTAAGACCTTTGTTTAAAAAGGCAACCTCTCTGAATCTTGATTTCATATTGTCGTAATTAAATTCGGTTGTTTCAAAAATTTGTTCATCCGGCAAAAAGGTAACTCTTGTCCCTCTGTTTGAGGTGGCCCCAAGATTTTGAAGCGGATACTGCGGCATGCCGTATTTATACTCCTGCTTAAAATAAGTTCCGTTTTGAAAAACCTCAACCAAAAGATATTTTGACAGAGCATTTACCACCGAAAGACCCACACCGTGAAGTCCGCCGGAAATCTTGTAACCGTTTCCGCCAAACTTTCCGCCGGCATGAAGCTTTGTAAGAACTACTTCAACAGCGCTCTTCTTTTCGGTTTTGTGAATGCCTGTAGGAATACCTCTTCCGTTGTCGTTGACCGTAACCGATCCGTCATCATTAAGCATAATTTCTATGCGGTCACAAAAGCCAGCCAGAGACTCGTCTATGCTGTTGTCAACAATTTCAATAATAAGGTGATGAAGCCCCCTCTCATCAGTTGAGCCGATATACATTCCAGGGCGCTTTCTAACGGGCTCAAGGCCTTCAAGCACCTGAATATCAGCCTCATCATAATGGGTCGATTTTTCCAGCTCTGCTGCTTTTTCGCTTATTTTTTCTTTTCTCATAACCACTCCTAAAAAGGCAATTTAAAGCCCATCGTTTCTACCAGACCGGCAGTCTTTCAACTATATAATTAAACTTGATTTATTATAGCACAAAACCCAAAAAAATTAAAGTAAAAACTATCAAGTTTTTTGCGCTTTTTGGGTATAATGCTAGAATTTAGCCTTTAATTGGGCCCGTGTGACACAAAACAGCAAAAACAATAAACCCCCTTCTAGGTTTATCAAAACAAAAAACCGCACAATTGCGGGTTTTTTAATGTAGCGTTTTTTTAATTTAAAATAGTTTATCAATATGCCCGCTGGTGACTTTCTTGTTTAGTTTGGCGCCATAATTCTGACAGGCAAAATCAGATAGATATATTCGTCCCCTTCCGGCGGAGTTATAATACATGGACTTGACGGCATATTAAAGCTAATATTCACAAATTCCTGATTTACAGTCCTCAGGCTTTCAGTAAAGTACCTTGCATTAAATGCTATCACTAAATCTTTGCCTTTAAGTGAAAGCGCTATGTTTTCTTTAGTGTTTCCGATATCTGAGGTGCTGGTCAGTGTCAGCACTTTTTCTTTTATGTCAAACTTAACAAGATTGTTTCGGTCAATACGGCTGAACACCGAAGTTCGGTCGATGGCATCCTCTAGCTGAAGCTTGTTTATGGTGATCATTGTAGTAAAGTCTTTAGGTATAATCTGTGAATAATTTATAAAATCTCCATCAATAAGCCTTGTAATAATTTTAGTATCAAAAAGGTCAACCATTAAAAAGTTTTTCTGGATATAAACCTTGATTTCTTCATCACTGTCTTCAAGAATTTTACTTATTTCAGCAAGGCTTTTGGCGGGAACTATTATGCTTGTTCGGGCCGTGGTTTGTTTTATCGGCTTTTTAATCAAGGCAAGCCTAAACCCATCAAGCGCTATAGCCCTAATGCTTTCCTGCTCAATTTCTAAAAGCACACCCTTTAAAATCGGCCTGCTATCGTCAATAGCTACTGCAAAAATACTTTTGTTGATAAGTGTTTTTAAATTGTTTTGAGAAATGACAAAATATTGCCCGTCGTCTACCTTGTTAAGGTTGGGAAACTCCAGGCTGTTAAGACATTGAATATAGCTTTCGCTGTCGGTGTAGTTTATTCGAAGCTGGTTGCTTTCGTTTAGCGTAAGAGTAATTTGTTCACCGCTCAGCTTTTTAATAAACTCACTGAAAGACCTGCCGTGTATAACAGCCTCCCCATCCTCTTTAACCTGAGCTTTGATGGTCTTTTCTATTCCTATTTCAAGATTGGTGGCACTTAGCGTCAGCGTGTCATTTTCGGCAATAATCTTTATGCCTTCTAAAACAGGATCTGCACTTTTGGCACTAATAGCTTTGCTCACCGTTTGAGCAGCAGCTGCCAATGTTAAACCTTCACATACTACTTGCATTTTCTCTCCTCTCTGCAGGCGGCGGTGCCGCCGCTTACAATGATTTATTCTGATTTTATTATACCTCAAATAGTGGTAATTTGTCAATTTTTAAAAGAGCATTGCTAAAATTTTTCATTTTAACAATTCCCTTTTAAATCTTTGTTTTTACCCTCTTTTTAAGTTGTCTACAATCAGTCTTCGTTTTGCTGCTGCCTTTTTGTCAGTAAACATCGTGCCAACACCGCTGTGAGAAATAATTTCGTCAAACAGACTATCTTGCTTTGTGCCGTTAATAATATGTACCGCAGAAACACCATTTTGTAAAGCATCAACAGTCACATCAAATTTTGGATATAGGTTTTCACTTATCTGCTTATCTTCTCTGAGCTTCTCAGCTTCAGCTATATCAATTTCATACATAAGATTGCCGCTTTTATCTAATATCCCATCAACAGTAGACAGAAAAATTAACTTTTCAGCCTTCATTTCTTTGGCAATTGAAGCTGCCGCATCCTCGGGGTTAATGTTATAAATATACCCATCACTTCCAACACCTAAAGGGCTTACAACGGGGATAAATCCGTCATTGAGCAATTTGTCCAACAAAGAGCGGTCTACCGACTTTATTTTGCCCAAAAATCCCATACACTGCCCGTCTATTTTCTTTTTTTCACACATTAAAAAATGTCCGTTTATTCCTGAAATTCCTATGCCGGCACCATCCATCAATGAAACCAGACGCGGGTTAATCAGTTCAAGATAGGTTTCTTTAATTATATCCATGACCTTAGGGGTAGTAACACGCCGGCCTTCCACCATTTCCGAAATTACACCGCTGTTTTTTATTTCCTTTTCAATATAAGGCTTGCCGCCGTGCACCAAAACTATTTTAATGCCGCTTTGAGCCAATATTTTAATATCATGCAAAACCGACTCATGAGCACTTCTTTCAGCAATAGCCTCACCGTCATACTTAATAACAAAAATCTTGCCGCGATATAAATTTAGATATCCTAAAGCTTCACGTGCAGCATTTCGCTTTTCGGCCGACCAAACATTGATTTTAATTAAAGATTTTGCCATACAAACAGCTGTGGGGTCAGCCTCATAAGGCGAATAATTTTTAATTATAGCGTACCCTACACTTCTATATAAATCAACTGCAGCCCTAAGCGGCTCCCCTGTTTTAAGCACCATTTTTTTCATACCGCATTCGCGCGCATCATCTTCAACCATAGAGATAAGGCTGGTAGCAATACCAATGCCTCCAAAACCCTCTTTTACAAACATTTTTTTAAGCTCTGCAACTTCGTTGTCTTTTATAATAAATCCGCAGCAGCCGATAGGCACACCTTCGTCATAAGCAACATACGCCCCTGCCAAATTTATGTCAGCATCAGCCTCCCTATATTTTGCACGAAGCTGAGGATTATATTTTTTATACTGAACATCAAGATATTTTTCAAGTTCCTCTTTAAGGCCCTTAAAATCAGGATTTTTAAAGTCTACTTTCACAATTTTTAAATCCATATTTTTACCCTTCATTTACCGATTTATTCTATATCAATAACACTGTTGGGGCAGCTTATATTTAATAGTGGACTAAGTATAACAAAAACAGCTGTTAATGTAAAATATTAAACATATATTTTTTTATAATTTATCATACTTTTTATAGCAATAAAATAAGAGAAATCCTCTTTCATAAAAATTTAAAAAACGTCCCCATTTACTTTTATTATTGTTTATTTAAATCGTCTTAATCTTTATTATAATGTTTAAAAGTGGATAACTTTTATAAAAAATAATGAAAGCACAATATATTGTGCTTTCTTACTTTATCTTTGTGGTTATTTATACAAAATGTAGATTAATAAATTTTGATAAAATGTTTATAAGTTGTGGGTTCTAAGTTTAAGTTGTCAACATATTAACATGGAATTTGCTTTACTCCAACCTTAGCAGATGTTTTATTATTTATATTTTTTTTATTTTTGATGAATAAATATTAAATATGAGCATCCTAGAACCCCGCTAGTTTTCTGTTTTTATCATGGCTATAAGGTCACTTATAGTAGTGCTGAGAGTGTAATTTGACTTTATGCCTCCGGCAATTTTATCTCTTGCGTGAATTATTGTGGTATGATCTCTGCCGCCAAACATATTTCCGATGGCTGCAAGTGGTAGGTCTTCAAGAAGCGTGCATATAAGATAAATACACACCTGACGCGGGTCTACAATTTCTTTATTTTTCTTTTTTCCAACCATGTCGGTTCGTGAGACATTATAATACTTACAAACCCGCTCCATAATTCCGTCAGCGGTTATTTTTTCTTTAGTGGTGGTAATATGTTCTTTAAGCGCTTCTTTTGCTTCTTCTATAGTAGCTTCTTTTTTTCCCAAAAGGCCGGCGTAAAAGATAACTTTGCTGAGCACTCCCTCAAGCTCACGGATATTGCTGTCAATGTTTTTTGCGATAAACTCCAAAACATTATTGTTTACATTAAACTTTTCTATTTGCACCTTTTTTTGAAGGATAGCAAGTCTTGTTTCATAATCGGGCTGTTGAATATCCTGAATAAGCCCGCTGGTAAATCTGGATACCATTCTGTCTTGAAGTGTTGCAATATCTTTTGGGTGACGGTCGGAACAGATTATAATCTGCTTGTTGTTTTGATAGAGGTCGTTAAAGGTATGAAAAAACTCTTCTTGAGTGCGCTCGGCACGCGAAATAAATTGAATATCATCAACCATCAAAACATCAACATTACGGTATTTTCCTCTAAAAAGGCTGTTAGAACTGTCTTTGCTGGATCTAAGTGAGCTTATATAATCATTAGTGAAGTTTTCGCAGGTGGTGTATAAAACCTTAAGGTTAGAGCTGTTATGCTTCATAAAGTTTCCGATTGCGTGAAGCAGGTGTGTTTTTCCAAGTCCTACCCCACCATAAATAAACAGCGGATTATACTTAAGGCCCGGCTCTTCGGCCACACTCCTAGCGGCGGCGTATACAAATTGATTACTCTTTCCAACCACAAAACTATCAAATGAATATTTCTCGTTGAGCGCATTTTTGGGCAAAATCGGCTCTTTTATCGAAACCGTCTCTTCAGTGTTGCGGATAACCTCTTTATTTTGAAAAAACTCATTTTTTTCAGCAGGGTCCAATACAACAAATTCGGTAATGTTTTCAAAAACCGCTTCTATTGCGGTTTTAAGTTTTTCACTGTGAAGCTTCAGCAGCTGATTTTTGGCGCCGGTTGTGGGTGACATAATAATAAGCTTTCCGTCAACAATATCAATCGGCTCCAGCGTTTTAATCCATAAATCAAAACTGACCGCAGTCACTTCACTTTCTATTTTATTTAAAACTGCATTCCATTTGGGTTTTAAGTCCTGCATAGCTCCCCTCTGTTTTTGTTAATATATAACATTTTACTAAGGCCGGCTCAAAATGTCAAGAGATTAAGGCATACAGCAAAAATTAGCTATTGACTAGGGGGGGGGGTGCTGTGTTATAATGTTAAAACGAAACAAGGGAGATAAAAATGTTATTTTCAAATTATGATGAAAATGAGAGAGAAGTGGCAATCAAAAGAATAAGGGAAAACGATAAAAAAACAAGACGGAAAATAAGCGAAGAAATGGAGCGGATAAAATGCTTTTTTAAAGTATTTGAACAGTGTAAAGAAAAAAACCTATTAGTCTGGATATTCAAGAAGAAATTGATGAAATCAGCTTATATGATATAGAAGTTATTTCAGACAACATTATGTCAAAAATAAAGCTCTTTTGAAAACTGTTATTCTAGCAACCCAGTGGAACTGTTTTCTCTTTCTGATACAAGTAACTGCCATTATTATAAAAAGAGGATGATAAATGAATACACACTTAGAAGAGTTTATGATACCGATATAATTGCAGAAACAAATAATCTATATGAAGAACAATTTGCAGCGCAGTAAAAACAAGTTGAAAAATACAAACCGACCGCTTGGTTCTAACCATTCGGTCGGCTTGTTTTTATTAATAGAAATGCCGAATATTCGGGTGTCTATTGATATTGCCGAACAGCGGTTCGGGTGTTTTTTAGTGTTTAGTTAGGTAATGACAGGTAACACTACTATTGCTAATCAATCATCAAGACTTTTTATAAGTGTATCCAGCGCAAGCTCGATTATGGAGGCGTTTGACTTTTGACGCTCATCGGGCGTTTGAGAGTTGGTGTGATTTAGAACATCGTCAGATATGCTTAAAATCGACAGCGCGCGTTTGCCCAAAATTTTGGCGTTAGCATAGAGTGCTGCAGTTTCCATTTCAATTGACAAAATACCCAATTCTTGATAGCGCTTGATTGAGGCAGCCATATCCGCTTCATAAAAGGCTTCGCTGGTAAAAATCTTTCCGGAAATAATGGGTTTGTTTTTTTCTTTGGCTAGGTTCACAGCAATGCTCAACAACTTTTTGTCGGCAACAAGCGGACCTGTATAGCCAACATCTTTTGGAAAGCTTGAATTGGTAAAGGTTTCTTCCGCCACAATAATGTCACCCAGATTCATGCGGGCAATCATACCTGTTGTGCCCATTCGTATGATGCTTTTTACACCATAAAATTTGAATAGCTCATAGCTGTAAATTCCCATACTTGGGATACCCATGCCTGAACCGAAAACTGTGACACGCTTTCCTTTATGAATTCCCGTGAAGCCCAGCATATTGCGCACAGTGTTGATTTCGATTGCGTCCTCCAAGAAGTTGTCTGAAATGTATTTTGCCCGCAGCGGGTCGCCCGGCATCAGCACCACTTCAGCAATGTCGCCTTCCAATGCCAAGATATGCGGGGTTGATACGCTCATGTTTTGTTTATATATTTCGTTGTCTTCCGGGTCAAAAATGTTAAAATACAATTTCATCAGAGGCTCGGTGCCGCTGGGGCGCATTAAAACTCGGGAGTTTTTCCCTAACTTAAACTCCAGCACATTTACCTTTGGAATATCACCTATTCCGTCAAGGTAATCTATTTTTTGTGTAACCTCAAGTCCTCTGATTGTTTTTATGTTGTCGGTTCTGAAATGCTTCATAAGACTGTCAATATGTTTTTTGCCCTTTTCTCCTTCAAGCTTATGGGTAACTGAATAGTTTTTATAAAAGCCATAAATAACTTGAAGGTCATCGAGCACATCTATCAGTGTTTTGTGTTGAGATTTATAAAAGCTTACCATCTCGGCAATCATTCGGGCAGCTCCAATTCCCCCTTTGTCGCGGGCGTAAGTGCCTTCCATAAAGCCTATACTTTCTTCAAAACAGAGAATTATATTCTTTTCTTCGCCTTTTTCGGCGAGAGTATTCATAATTCCGCCCAGACTCGGAAATCCTGTAACACCATTAAAAACCCGCACATCGTTTTGCTTAGCCATAATATCTATAAAAGTTGTAGTTACTATTGATTTTATGATAATCGGGTTTTTAGGAAGTTTCTTTTTGGCTTTGAGCTGAGTAAGAAGAAAATTAAAAATAAGTGTTCCGGTGTCGTTTCCGTTGAGCTTAATATATTTATCCTTGTGCCTTACTACTATTCCCAACCTGTCAGCGTCGGGGTCGGTGGCAAGAAGCACATCACATTTATGCTGCTCGGCCGTTCGTATACCCAAAGTAAGGGCATCCAGATGCTCAGGATTTGGACTGGGGCACGAAGAAAAACTGCTATCTTTTTTGCATTGTTTTTCTACTTTGACAAATTGACAGTTTTTGGTAACTCTATTAAAAAGCTCCGGCACAATTTTATATCCGCAACCGTTGAGAGCGGTATAGCATATGCTGATATTTTCAATCGGGTGAAGCTGCAGGCTGATGATTTTTTTAAGGAAGGATTCAACGACTTCAGTGTCGTATATAATCATGCCCTGCTTAACAAAACTATCAAAATCATATTCATAAGCAAAATCAAAGGGAACAGCTTCCATAAACTCCGCCACTTTTTTGGCGTCATCACTGTTAAGCTGACTGCCCTTGTTGTTATATAGCTTATAACCATTAAACTGCTTAGGGTTGTGGCTGGAGGTTATCATTACTCCGCCGCCTAAGCCTAGATGGCGTACGCCAAAGCTTATCACCGGCGTGGCGGTTATATCGTTGAAAAAGTACACTTTTATGTTGTTGCTTGCAAAAATACAGGCGCAGGCTTTTGCAAAAATATCACTGTTAAGCCTATTGTCATAGCCTATAATCACACTTTTTGCGTCTGTTTCTTTTAAAAGCTTTACATAAGCGTTTGTAACACGGGCTATATTATAAAGATTAATGCGGTTGGGCCCCAGCCCCATTTCGCCTCTTATGCCCGCTGTGCCAAAACTCAGGCTGCCGTCAAAGGCACCCTCAATCTGCTTTTCAGTCATATTTCTGAGAATATCCCAATCTTCTTTGTTTTGGATATTTCTCTTCCAAAAATCATAACTTCTCAAAATTGTTTCATTCATGACTATATTATATATAATTTTATCTAAAATTCAAAACGAATGAAAGAGATAAGTTCCGCGTCATTAAGGTCCATTGGTCTTGTTGTTTAGCAATAAAAAATCCCGTTGATACGGGATTAATATATTACTTTTTGGGTATGATTATCAAAAATCTTCTGGGTTCCTCACCCTCGCTTTTTGTGGTGACACCGGGATTTTCCTGAAGCGCGGAGTGGATTATTTTGCGCTCGTAGGCGTTCATCGGGTCAAGCCTCACGGGTTTGCCGATTTTGATGCATTTTTCGGCCATTCTTTGTGCCAGAGCACTAAGTGAATCCTCTCGTCTCAGCTTATATCCTTCAACATCCAGATAAATTCGTGTGCCTTTTGCTTCTTTTGTTTTGGCAATTATACTAAGCAAATATTGCAGTGAATTCAAAGTTTCGCCTCTATGTCCGATAAGCTCGCTGACATTGTCGCCGGTTACACTAAAGGTTATACCCTGTTCGGTTTCGGTTACGGCTACGCTGGCACTTATGCTAAGCTGTTCAAGCAGACCTTGCAAGAATTTTGTTCCAATTTGTGCTACTTCTTTGGCTGCTTCGCTAAGGTTGGTTGACTGAACTTTTGCGCTTGCCTTTTTTTGTGCTTCCGCTTTTGCGGTGCTGGATGCCTCAAAGGGCAGGTTGCCGGCAGTTTTTGTTTTTTCCGGTTTAGTCTCAGTCTTGGCAGGTTTTTTAATTTCTTCTTTTATTGCAGCGATTTCGGCTTTTACTTCCTCTTCTTTAGCTCCTTCCAGCGACAATTGTACTTTAGCTTTTCTGAAAAATCCGCCCTCGTCAAGGATTTTGATATCCACTTGGTCTTGGGTTACTCCGAGTTGTTTCAGCCCTTCTTCTATTGCTTTTTCCACGGTCTTTGCGCTTACTTCTATTGCTTTCATGTTTCCTCCTGAAGTTTTTGACAAGCTTGTGATATCGTGTTGTCAAAAACACTTATATTTTTAGTATACATTAAACCCATACATTTGTCAAAGGTGTTTTTAAATGTGGCAGCAAAAAAACGCTAGCTTAACCAGCGTTTTTTTAAGTTTGTGATTATTTTCTTCTATAACTTACTTCAACCTTTTCTTTTTCGGCTTTTTCTTTCTTTTCATCAATCTTTTTGCTGATAAGCGTTGTCAGCGGTATTGTAGCGGAGCTCACCAAATAGGTTGTAATAAGGTATATTGCGAAGGCCGCGTTTGCGGTAAGTGTGAAGAATAGCATGATTATAGGAAGAATTATCATCATTATCATGTTGGGCGGAATTTTAGGCAGAGGCTTGGGAGCGCCCGGGATATTTGCGTTGACAGGCTTTGCCGGCTTAACTTCGTTCTTTTTATTTTTCTTACGTGTGCCAAGCCACAACAGTAATTGACTGAGCGCTGTCACCAGAACTGTTATAATTACAAGGCCATAATATCCGTTGCCGCCCATATCATTCATGAGCTTACCCATAATCATATCATATTCGGCGCGGTCTCGGGTTTTTTGTTGGTCGGCAGTCAACCCTCCTGAAATATCTTCATATTTGATGCCCGCAATAGAAACATAGTCGTCAAAGCTGGGTATGGTTGAAACTACAGTATCAGACCTCCAAAGACTTTTTACCCACAAAAAACTTTCGTTATTATCGTTATAAGTTGCTTCTGCCACGGCAAGTGCTTGGTCGATATCTGCCTGAGAGAAGGTTCCTTCTATGAAAGCAGGCGTGCGGTTGGTTGGGTCATCAAAAAGGTATGTGTCAACGTTTGGATCGTAGGCGCCTCCGTAATATATTTCGTTAAGTGTGTGATAATATGAATTTTGTATGGCCGGATATTGCTGCTTTAGGTTTTCATTGGCTATGCCTGCCATAACAGAATATAGGGTTATAAATATAGTCATGGTTATGGCAATATTGGCAAGCATACCCACACACGAACCAATTATGCTATAGTTGTGTTTTTTATAAATCTCCATCTGACGCTGGTTGTAAAGCTGCTGATTGCCGGCACACTGCTTTTTCAGTTTGTCAAGCTCAGGCTTCATTTTTTCTTGCATCTGGGAGTTTTTGGCGGTAATTCGTCTCTGCCAGAAGTCAAGAGGCGTCAGCAATACTTTTATGATAAGCATTACCACAACAATAGTCCAGGCATAACTGCCTATGCCGTCATAAAATGCGTGCAGCAAGGGTGACCATACGGCTCCGCCCGGCCAGAACATAGCTATCATATCAACCATCTTAAATCTCCTTTAATGTTGTCTTTAACGGGGTCAAACCCGCCTTTGTTCCATGGATTACACCTAAGCACTCTCCATGCTGCCATTGCTCCGCCTTTGAATATACCATATTCGTTTATGGCACGAAGCCCGTAATTTGAACATGTCGGCGTAAACTTGCACGAGTGTGGCAATAGAGGTGAAATGCAGAACTTATAAAACCATATGACACCCAGCCCCAATATTCTTAGGGGAAAGAATATAATAAATGTTATTTTTCCGAAGAAGCTGCGGTTTTTGAATTTCATATTTTTCCGCTCCTTTTGGTGGCGGGCATCGGTGCCTGAAATGGCGGGTATTAGCAATGCTTTCTATTTTCAGAATAACATTAAGTTTTTGCCGGCGGCGGCTTTGCTATAAAACCGGTGTTGCCGGCAGTGGCTTTGCTTAAGCCAACTGCAGAGGCCTCGTAGCTTGGGATTTTGGCAATCGCTTTTTCTACGCTTTCTTTAAGCTGAGAAAACTCGAACTCTTCTATGCCGGGGCGCGCCAGAAACACATAGTTATAGTGAGGGTTCATCTGCGGCAGCAACGGCCTTATGATATGCGTTAGTCGTCGTTTAAGTCTGTGACGCAGCACGCTGTTGCCCACCTTGTGGCTTATTGAAATCCCCACCTTAAATGGATGTAGCCTTGTTCTAACATAAAAAAGGCCGAGGTTTTTGGAAAATACGCTTTCGCCCTTTTTATAAACATAATTAAACTCTTTATTCTTTTTTAAACGATACTTCTTTTCTAACATAATCCATCATTTTATTTTTAGATCTGTTACAATGGTGTCTGCAAACAATTCTGCGGGCACTGCAGGTGCCAAAGTTTTAGTGAACAGATATCATTGAAACAGACTGCCCTTTTTAGGCAGAGAGTTTTTTCTTGCCACGGTTTCTGCGGTTCTTAATTACATTTTTGCCGCCCTTGGTAGCCATTCTTTGTCTAAATCCGTGCACTTTGCTGCGGTGTCTTTTGTTTGGCTGATAAGTTCTTTTCATGGTATGCTCCTTTTTTAATTCAGCGGGCTTCGGTCAGTGCGCCGGCTGCTTTTTTCCGTGAAACAATTATACAGGATTTAATCTGTTCTGTCAACCATAAAAGAAGCCCAAACCAAAACTTTACAATAAAAAAACCACCCGTTTGGGTGGTTTTTATGATTAGGTGTTGTATACCGACAAAGTGATGCCGAGATAAGATCCCATACCAATGGCAAATCCAACATGGTTGCCGCTGAATATGCTGGTTGCAACGCTGTTTATGAGTGATGGGTTCATCATAGCTGCCATAAGCGTAGGAACATCCGGAGTCGGGTTCATCAGCAAAGCCATAAGAGTGTTGTCAGAGGGGTCGAATGCCCAAACTCTCTGCCCTGCTGCTCCATCGGGATTGACAATCAAAAGTTTGCCGTCTGCCCCAACAAAAGCTGGAGGAAGTGCACCGATTGCGCCGGCAATTCCGCTAAGGATAGTCATGCCGGCTCCGCTCATATCAAGCGCAAATGAGCCGTATTGAACAGTGCCGACTGCGGTAAAGCTGTCTAATATGTCGCCCGGCATTTGAAGTGATATCATATTGAAGTGTCCGGTTGAGTTTTTCAAAGTTTTGCCAAACTGTGCAAGTTCGCCGTTAATTATGCCCATTGTGCTTGGAAGCGGGCCTGCACCGTGACTACTAAACCATACTTCTTCGCCTGTTACGTTAACAGCAATGATGCTTTGTGCATCAATATAAACATCAGGATATCTGGAATCTTCCGGATTTGAAGAGGAGTTGTCTGAAGAGTCAATAGAAATTATAGCAGGACCTCCGGTGCCGTTAATATCAGTGTTGATGATATGCAGTTTGCTGTTCCACGTGCTCAAACCATTTGAGAAAGTGTCAAAAACCTTGCAGTTTTCAACATATGTGGAATAAGGTATACTGTGCTGAGCCAAGGTAAAGGTTGAAGTCAGAATTGCAGTTTGGAAGGCTGTAAAGATTGAGTTTTCAAATCTTACTTCAGTTCCGGCAACGTTAGCAAATTTTACTCCTCCTGCAAGAGCCTCTCTTTCTTCACGGTTGGAGTTACCCTTAGAACGCAGATTTTTAAAAGTATAATTTCCGTGTATTTCATTCTCCAAAGTCCAATCTCCGCCCGTATCAGCACCGAGGTTGAACAGTACAGAATGGGAATCAGCTACAGTGGTTTTGTTTGCTCTGAGCGGGAGAGTTGAAGCATCTAACTCAAAATAGTTTCCGATAAAGGTGAAGCTTTCGCTGTCTGCTATGTCAATTTCAAAGATTGTGGTACGGTCAGCCACCAAAGACCAGACAGTGGTTTGAAGTTCATCACTGAAAGTCTGCTCAAAGAAAGTTGCCGGCAGGTTGTTTCTGTTAAGAGAGATGTCGTTGTGTAAAATGACAGAGCTTACGTTGGCACTGTCAACCCCGTTTGCAAATTTATAAGCGTCCCAATAGGGTCCGTTATTATTCATTCTTGAGAGGTCTGCAATGGTATAAGCGTTGTAGCCCGCAACAACCTTAACTTCAATTGTAATTGTAGGATTGTTCAGTGGAGTTGCATAAGCATATTTCATGCTGATTTTGTATGTGTTTCCGATAGCTGCAGGGCCAAAATGGAACAAACCTCTGCTGGTATCGATGCTGTCAAAACGCACGATAATTTCGTCTTCGTCATCGGTTATGTCAACAAAGGTTGATTCACCGCTGAGCTTCTGTTCTATCTTTACAAGGTTTTCAAACATTGAAGGATAAAAGGTTGTCAGCTCGTCGCTGGCCAGCAGCGTAAGCTTTGGCAGAAATTTAAAGGCGTTGTCGGTCCCTACATAATATCCGTCGTTTTTAATTTTAAATTCGTTTCTAGGATCCTGCTGTGTTCCTATGTTTGACAGATATTCGGAATATGCGTTTGGATTTTCATAGCCTGCAAAGAGGGCGTCCTCGTCAATAATTTCAAGAACTGTTATATCTACCTGAGTGGTAACCTCCTGATAAACTATGTTTACCGCCTTTTTTCCGGCAGTTGTGGTGTCAATGTATCCCACCACTACATCTGTTCCGGATATCTTTTTTACGGAATTATTGTCGTATTCAACAAAAATTTCCACCCCTGAAGTGTCAACTATTTCGCCCAAATGAACTTCAATGGGTAGTGTGCCCGGTTTCAGACTGATTGAGGTAATTTTGCTTTCAGTACATGCTGATAGAGTAAAGCCGATTGCAACCATGAGACATAAGCATGCTACTGCACTGAGTATTTTTTTCATTTTTTATCTCCTTTATTTTAATTTGTGCAAAAAAAATATTTTAAAACGTCCATCAATAGGTGAGGACAGTATAGCATAAATAATATAATTAGTGAATAAAAAAAACCCTTATTGGGTTTTTTTGAGCAAATGCACCATAAAAATTGGGATTTATTATATAACAAGAAACTGAATGTTGGTCTTTACGTTGCTTCCGTCACTTGCCGTCAGCAGTATTGTTATTGCTGTATATCCATGGAATTCTATAATCAATTCTGTGTTTGACAT
>JAISKJ010000006.1 GCA_031260975.1 Christensenellaceae bacterium | reverse complement strand
ATGTCAAACACAGAATTGATTATAGAATTCCATGGATATACAGCAATAACAATACTGCTGACGGCAAGTGACGGAAGCAACGTAAAGACCAACATTCAGTTTCTTGTTATATAATAAATTCTCATAATATAAAAATAAAAAGACTCCTGATTTGCAGGGGTCTTTGTTTTATATTTTATTGTCGTCTGAGATCATTGCCCGTTATGTTTAGGGGTAGAGCATTCTGTTTGTGGGTAAGCCTGCTGTATATGCGCTCGCCGTAACGGTTCATGAGCTCGTTTAGATTGAGATTGGTGGTAATAAAGGTAAACTTATTTGAGTTTAGCCGCTCGTTTAGCACCAAAAACAGGTATTCTTTTGTTACGTTTTGAAGCATCGGTTCGGTGCCCAAATCGTCGATAACGAGAACATCGGGCTCAAGCACGCTGTCCAGATATGTCATTTTATCCTGATTAAACTCGGTGTGATACTTTAGCATAGTGTTGTTAAAGTTGAATGAAGTAAGAAACTGCACCAGCGCGCCTTTTGCGATTAGGGCATTACATACACATTCGGTCAGGTATGACTTTCCGACGCCAACTTCACCCACGAGTGAAATTATTTTACGCTTAGAGTTTGGATAAAGCTCACAGAATTTTTGCATGCTGAGATAGGCTTTTTGCATGTCGCTGTCTTTTTTTAGAAGCTTCAGGTTGGCCGCCTTGAATATGTGTGTTTTATCAAGATTTCCGCCGTTAAGCTTGCTGAGCTGCTCGTTCAGCAGGTTTTTATAGCACAAACAATATTCCCCATCTGCAATTCCCGTATCGCTGCATTTCTTGCAAAAATACTCAGGGACTAAATCTTTCTCACTAAGCTTTAATTGTTTTAAAATTTGTGCCCGCTCATTTAACAGAACTTTAAGAAGTTCCTTTTCGTATTTCGCGCTTTTTTTCTCGCTCTCCAGCTTTGCTATATGAATGGTTGTTGCAGCAATATTACTTGTATTTGCCACAAAATGAATATTCTTTGAAGCCTCGGTATAGTTTTTAAGCGCCAAATTATCGGCGTCCATACGCCGTGCATTTATTATACTTCTAACTTTTTTTGTGATTTGCGCTTTGTTCATAAATTTCTTCCTCTTTTCTCTTCACACAGGTTGTTGCATATATATATTTGAACGTTTCTGCAGACCACGTAGTGGTCGAAGCTTTAGTAAAGTGATAGACATGAGTGCTATATCCATTACCAATCTATGTCGTCGAGATTTGCAAACACGGCATTGATTTCTTCGTCACTATAGCTTCGCGTAAGCGCGGTTTTTGCGCTTGGTACGGGCTTTGTTGATGACATGGGCTGCTGTTTTTTTGCTTGATCCACGGTCGAAATTTTATTGTGATAAAAGTTTGTGAGGACTTGATTTAAATACTGCATATTTTTGCCGGCGGCAAGATTAACCGCATAGTCAATCAGCTCATCGCCAAAGCCAAAAGTGCTTATCCATGTTTTGTAGTTTTCGCGGTCAAAGTGATTAACATTTCTCATAATACCCAGATGCTCGAGAATCTGTTTTATTTTGTTGTCTCCGGTGCTTGTTTGTTCGATATATTGACTGAGAGCCGGCAGGGTAATGACACCCAGCTTTGCAAATTTATTTATAACACTATCCATGCCGCTGAGAGTTCGGATATTTTGTTTGAAACACAGGTTTGCAATTTTTTCAAGCACTTCCTCGGCAAAGCCCTTGTGTATCCAATTTATTGTGTAGGTTTCGATGATGGTGTCTATGCTTTCATAATAAAGCCCCAAAGCTTTTATTATTTTTATAGTAAGCTTAGAAAGAGTCTGTTTGTTTGCTTCATATTCTTCAATTTCTTTTATACTCATAAGTTTAAGCTCATAATATTTGTTGAGTTGGTTGTCCAGCTTTTCAAACTTAAACCTTGAAATGTTTTGTTTGGCTATGGTCTTTGCAACAAATAAAACCACGCCGAAGTCAAAGCCCATTTCTTTTGTCCACTTGTGATAAAGCTGCTTTTCTTCAATTCCGATTTCTGCTTTTGATTTGAGCGCTGTTGCCACTTCGGCGGCTTTTTCAAAATAGTTTTCGAGCGTGCCAAGACGCTTTTCAACTGCTGCGGCATTTTTTATGCCCTCTCTTATCCAATGATTGGTTACCGTCAGAATATAGTTATATCCGATATCCGGACCTTTGGTTTTGATGCAGTAGGCAATAATCATAAGCAGGGCCTCGGGTTCGATACCTTTGGTTTCAATAAGGGTATAGTATTCGTTATATTCATTCAAGGTTATCATGCGCCCGCTCAAAAGTTCCTGCGCTTTGAGGTTAAACCCTGCATATTTGTTGGCGTTATATTTTTTGCCGGTGCCGATTGCATTTGTGACAGACAAAAATCGTACTTCAATGGGGTTTATGTCAATGACCTGAACAAGTCCCTGGTCCTGCCAATATCTAAAACAGCTTTCAACATCATCGGTGCTGAGCCCCAGATTTTTTGAAAAATTTTCAAGCGTGTTGTCGGCGGTTTCGCTGCTTAAGGCTTTAAGAAGGCCAAAAAGATAGACCCTTATGCAGTCGCCGGAGGCTGTGGGCACATAATCATGAATAAACGCCACATCTATGTTGACGGACGCACCGTGTATATATCCCGGACTGAATTTGCAAAATGCCATAAAACACCTCAAAAACAAGTTTAGCAAAAACCAAGCAAAAATGCAACAAATATTGACAAGGGCACTATTTTGACATAATGAAGGTTTGACAAGAGGGCAGTTTAGTGGTATTATATTCTTGTAGGAGTTGGGGGATGAAATCTTTTATTCTAAGAAGCTTAATAGTAATAAGTCTGCTTGGTATTATTGTCGTTGTCGGCATAATGTTTTTTCAAAACCTTAATGCCGAAATCCGAACTGCCGACGAGATAGCCCACGCTCAGGATGATGTTAATTTTAGTTATCTTAACAATGAAGGAAGAAAACTGCGCACACTTTATGAAGGGGCTTATGATGAATATGCCATATTTGTGTGCGACAAATCAAAAATTTTGCAGCAGAGCATAGAAAAATATCTGGGCTTTTTGCGATATGCAAAGGGTCTTGGCCGAAATGAAGCATCTCAGCTTGTAGAGTTAAACAAAGCCTATGTAGAAGCTTTAAGCGGTGATGACGGAGCTGTAGGGAAGCTTGAAAACTATCATGAATATTACGCAAGAGAAGACATGCCGACAAACCCGAGCGTACGTGAAAATCTCAAGGGTGTCAATGCCGACTTTGTAAGGCAATATAACCGGGCGTATGCAAAGGGTATGGTGCTTTATGATTTGCTCAAAGAGGTTGTTTTTAAATATACCTATGACAAGACGGCAATTTTGCAGTTTAGCGATGTTTTTTATGACGCTATGAACAGGTATGCCGCTGAGACTTATAGCGCTATTGACACCAACATGATAAACCGAAAAGAATCAAACATGGAGCCTGTGACTGCGCTAAACCACTATGATGCATACAAAAACTTTGTAAAGCTTAAAAGCAAAGAGTATTATCTTAATGATGCAAGTATTATGACCAACACAAATTTGATAACCTTTGTAAACGCGTATAACGCGATAGATTTCAGGCTGCTCATAACGGACATAAGATATCAGAGTGAGGCAGACAGTGTGAGGACAGGAAATATTAACATTGTTAAGCAGTACTTTCTTTCAATGTTTAATATAGACCTAAGTAATCCTGTCAATGTTGACTAAGGAGGGGCATATGAAAAAGTTATTTACAGTTTTGTTGGTTTGCTGTGTGTGCGCCGTATCCTTTGTTTTTGTAGGCTGCGGAGAAGATTATAGTGCTGAGCAGATTGCTGAGAAATATGATCAAATGAAAATAAACTCCGAAATTTCTGACATGTTTGATGCGGGTCACTATTTGAAAATAAGCTATGATTCTCCGGCGATAAATCTTTCGGTGGGTGTTACAAACAATCCGCTGCGAATTGTATTTGATATATATGAACCCACCCTCAAGGCGGCGTCACAATTTTTGATGACTAAGCTGGACGATCTGGCGGCGCAAAGCTCGACGATTTTTAAGGAATTTGACAAAGATGCCCGAAACAGCATTTATAAAAGTCTGGATGAGCTTGAAAATGAGCTTGTTAAGTTTAACACAGTAAAGCAAAGGTTTGACAGGTCAAATGGGCAACTTCTGGAAATTTATATAAGAGAATATAACCGGCTTATTGAAAAGATTCTTGAAGTGAACAACATCTTTGGCACAAGTTATTATAACGCTTTTATGAAAAAGGACTACACAAATACCGCCACAGGTGACCTTGTCGGTCCAATTGCCGACGCCATCCTTTATGGCAAAGGAGTTTGCGCTGAGGTTTTCTTTAATTATTATATTTTGAATATAACAATAGAAACGCCTCCGCAGTCGATTGCCAAGTGGGAGGCGGGGTTTATGAACTTCAGTGAGTTTAAGGATTTTGCTATGAGCCAGAATCTGGGCGGAGCAGTGACCTCAACCGACAAGACCATTTTGATGGCTCTGGTTGACGGACATGACGAGTTTTTACAAAAGTATGAAGTGTTTAAGAAAAACCTCAAAGATGTTAACTATAAAGAGTATTATTACAACACTATAATTTTGAACAGAGATAGAGAGCTTTATTTAAATTCACTTTCTCTTATGCAAAGGTCACTTATCAGAAGCGGTGACGAGTTTGTAAACTCGGCGTTTGCTTTGTTTTGGCAGCGCACAAAGTCGCTTCAATATTAGGAGTTTTTAATGGATTATAAAAAACTTGCGGAGTTGCTTTATCCCAAAGCCAAATCTGTAGATTTTTTCTTTGATATATATAAAAAAAGAGTGTTGAGTACAGGTGCCGAGGTTACAAGGCTTGCTCCCAGCCCCACCGGATATCTTCATATCGGTCACGCTTCTCAGGCACTTGCCTGCAAACTAACCGCTAAAAAATCAGGCGGAGTGTTTTTTGTGCGTCTTGAGGATACCGACCAAAAAAGAGAGATTGAGGGCGCCGGCAAAATTGCACTTGAAATGCTGAATTTTTTTGAGCTTGGCCCGGATGAAGGATATCTTGGGGACACCGAAACGGGTGAATACGGCCCTTATATTCAAAGCAAGAGGCTGGAGATTTATCAGGCATTTGCTAAGCACTTAGTAAGTCTTGGCAGGGCCTTTCCATGCTTTTGTGAAAAGAGAGATAACAAAGAGGATATTTTAAAGGATAGAGAGCAGCAGATTGAGGAGGGTGCTATTGAAACAAAAGACCCCTGCCGAGACCTGACTTTGAAACAAATTGAAGAAAAACTTGAACAAAATAAGTCGTTTGCGCTGAGGCTGTGCTCAGAGGGCGACGGGGTCAAAACCTTTAAATTTAAAGACTTGATTAAGGGCGAGCGCGAAATTGTGGCCAACGACAAGGATATTGTTCTTATTAAAGGCAACGGCACTCCTGTTTATGCGTTAGCCCACGTTGTTGATGACACACTTATGGGCACTACAACTGTCATAAGGGGTGAAGAATGGTATTCATCACTTTCCGGGCATTTGGAACTTTTTAAGGCTTTCGGCTTTGTTCCTCCCAAGTATGCTCATACGCCTGTTATTTGTAAGACAGACGCCGGCAACAAACGTAAGCTCAGCAAGCGTAAAGACCCGGAAGCTGATATGAGATATTTTATTAAATCAGGGTATCCTAAAACTGCCGTTATTGAGTATCTGCTTAATCTTGCTAATAGTGATTTTGAATTGTGGAGAGCAAAAAACCCTGATGCGGATTACAGTGAATTTCTGTTTGCAATATCAAAAATCGGTTCAAACAATCCCATGTTTGATTTTGACAAGCTGAACAATATATCAAAAGAAATTATATCAAAACTCCCCGCGCAGCAGATTTATGAAGATTTGTTGACCTACACCAAAGAGTATGACACCAATTTTTATGACATAATCAAAAACAAAAAAGATTATTGTTTAGGTTTGTTTAATATAGACCGCGGGGGAGTTAAGCCGCGTAAGGATATAGCAAATCTTGGTGAAATAAAAAATTTATATAGCTATATGTTTAAGGAATTTTATAATCCCAACAAAATAGACAACTATGATTTTGACCCCAAGATTTCAAAAGCAGATATAAAGTGTATATTGCTAATGTATAGGCAAACTATAGACATGAATGACGATAAGCAGTCGTGGTTTGAAAAAATAAAAGCGCTGTGTGAGCCCTTTGGGTTTGCTGTTGACACAAAAAGCTTCAAACAAAATCCACAAAATTTCAAGGGCAGTGTCGCTGATGTAAGCGGAATAATCAGAGTTGCTATAACCGGCAGGCGGAACACCCCAGACCTTTATGAAATCATAAAGCTTTTGGGTAAGCGTGAAGTAACCGAGCGCATAGGCCGTGTGCTGGAGCTTTTAAAGGTTGAAGAAGGTAAGTTTATTGATAAGATTGAGATTGTGGACATACATCCTTAAATTTTGACATAGAAAGTTTCTTGTAAAGAAAAAAAACAGCCGATTGGCTGTTGTTTTTCTTTGTTATGCAAAAAAATCTTATGCTGCTGTGGGCTGAGTGCCTGCACCTGTCAGGTTGTTTGCCTGAACTTGCATCATAAAGGGGTTAAGCCAGCTAAGACCTACGAAGCACAAAATCAAATAAATAATTGAGCGGTCGTCAGCACCGAGCTGGTTCAGTCTCTTTCCGGCGGCATACTGCCAATAGATGGAGTAGATGCCGAAAGTAAATATCAACATAAAGAAGTGGCCGACACCTGTAAAACCTTTTCCCGTTGTCTGTTTAAGCTGGTTTTGGAATGAACAGGTCCAATAAATCATATAAATTCCACAAGTCACTATAATGAGGATAATCATTACAAAGATATTTCTCTTTTTCACGCAAATGTCCTCCTTTTATTTAAGATTACAAAAGTGCCTGCACTTCGTTGTAGTATAATAGCAAAAATGTCATTCTTTGTCAAATTATATATATTAAGTTTATGTAATTATCTGATAAAGAATGCACTTTTTGTTTGGTTTATAGTTTTTTTAAAAGACGGATAATTTTACAGATTTTGGTTTTAAAAGTTTGCCTCAAAACGGTTGCTAAAAATTGTGATATTGTATATAATAAAAGCATGATTAAATGGTTGAAAGCAAGGGTGGGCTGGACAATTTCAGTTCTCTTAATATTAGCGTTTTTTGCAGGTATCGGGGTGGGGCTTTACTTTTTGATTGCATGGCTTGTTACACTCTAAAGACTTGTTTGAAGACTTTAGCGTAAGTGTGTTTTGGCACACTGTTTGTTGTTTGACGAGGTTATTATGAAAAAAGAAAAGGAAGATTTGGAGCAGAAAAAAAATATTGCAAGCGGAAAATCGGTTTCGCCGGCAGCGGCGTCTGATTCCGGCTTTGAAAAAAGGGTAGAGGATAAGTGCGGATGTGACGAGCTTGTGCTCAGAGATGCCAAGCGCATGAGCGGCAGAGCATTTATTGATGTGACAATCCCTGACCTTAAAAGCGCATATTCTCCCTATTCGGTTGAAAGCCGCAGAAGGATTGAAACAGGATTTATTGAATTTGTTGAGGATTATTCGCAGTCAATACCTATGACTCAGGAGCTTACGCTGCGTATTCACGTAAAGGAAGATGCCAGCCGTGAGCAGAGAGCGGAAATAAAGGATGCTATAAGAGCGCATTATGCTCAGCAGTTGACAAACGTAGAATTTAAGCAAAGGCACCGCCTTGTTATAGGCACCGTTACTTTTTTGTTGGGACTTGCTGTGCTTGCTGCTATGTATTTTTTGGCAAGGGGAATATCACTTCTTCATGAAACGTTGATGGTGCTGTCGTGGGTACTGCTGTGGACGGCTTTTGATGCTTTCTTTTTGACAATGCCGGCGTTGAGGCTTAAGCGGCAAAGATACAAAAGGCTGCAGAGGGCGGATATAATTTTTAGGTTTAAAGGTGACTAATGAGGACTGTTGCGATTGCAAGCGGGAGTAAGGGGAACTGCATTTATGTTGAGGCCGGTGGCACAAGACTGCTTGTTGACCTCGGAATAACCTGTAGTATTGCCGAAGGGCGGCTTTGGGCCTGCGGCATAGACCCTGCCAGCATAGACGGGATTTTGATAACACATGAGCATACCGACCATTGCGCCGGTGTGCAGGTTTTTGCCGCAAAATATGGCACCAAAATATATATTCATCAAAGCGGGGCGCCATATATAATGAAAAAATTTTCAAAAATCCATCAAAATCAAATTGTGTTTTTTGCAAGCAGTACCTTTTTTATAGATGATGTTATGGTCGGCTGCGAGGAAGTGCCGCATGACAGCAACTTTTGTTTGAGCTTCAGCCTGAATTTTAGCGGCAAAAAGGTAAGTGTTATTACAGATGTGGGGCATGTGAAAGACAAGGTGCTGCAGCATCTTTATGGGAGTGATGTTTTGTATATTGAAGCCAATCACGACGAGCAGATGCTGCTTGAAAACCCTAAATATTCACTGTCGCTAAAAAATAGAATAATGAGCCCGAAGGGGCACTTGTCAAATACTTCGTGCGGGCTGGTGCTTGTTAAGCTCATTAAAACGGGAGTAAAGCAGGTTGTTTTAAGCCATCTTAGCGAAGAAAACAACACGCCTGAGCTGGCGTATTTGACGGTTAAGAATATCCTTTTGCAAAACGGCATCAACGAGGGCGAGCATGTTTTTGTGGATGTAGCTTTTCAAAACAGTGTGGGGACATTTTTTGAAATATGATTAAGGCATAATGAAGTTAGGTTTCCTAACTTTATTTTTATTATTTAATTTTTTATAAGTGTTGGCGGGAGATAAGACGGTGGATTTGGTTGATTTTTACGGTTCTTTATGATATGCTTTGTTTATGACACAGTTCAGGTCATTTTATAAGCTTAATGACAGCAGTATGATGTATGGTGTAACCATAGGGGTTTCGCTTGTTTTTAGTTTTTTTCTGGGTTTTATTCTCGTAGGCTTTGGAGTTGATATTTTAAACATTCCGGAGTGGCTGAGTTACATACTTAATGCTGTGCTTTATTTATTGTTTTTGGGTGCTTTTTTGATTTATAGCAAAATCGGCAAGATAGATATCATAAAAGCAAATGAGTTTAATAAAAAGATAAATTTTGGGATAGTAGGTATTTGTGTTGCTATAAGTGTTATTTGTATATTGTTCTTCAATTCCTTTATAGGGCTTGTAGACAGCGGCCTTGAGTATATCAAGCCTTCGTCAACAATAACTTTGAGCGGTGCTTGGTGGGCGGTTATCGGTGCAATTATTACTATGACTGTTATGCCGGCAATTATTGAGGAGTTTATTTTCAGAGGCGTAATATTTAAAGGGCTTCTTTCGCGCTTTAAGCCCGCTGCGGCAATAGTTCTAAGTGCCCTTATGTTTGCACTGTTTCACTTTGAAATTCATCAGTTTGTATATCAGTTTATATTAGGTATAGTTTTTGCATGTATTGTCTATTATACCGGCAGTATTGTTTATAGCATGATAGTACATTTTTTCAACAACTTTATAGTAATTATGGCGGTTTATTTTAGTCCGCTTTTGTCTAACATTGAAGAAATGCTTCCAACAGACGTATGGAGTGCGGTCGATATAGTTTTGGCCATAGGCCTTGCTCTTGTTGGTGCCGGCATTATTATTGGGCTTATAATAGCAATAAAAAAGCTGTCAAAATCAAAGAGTGTTACGGAGAGTGCTCCCGAGACGGTAAGTATATCGGACGGTACTTCTGATTTGTCAGGTGAGAAAGTGGCTGACGGTCTTGCGGAGAGTTCTGTAAAGACGGCACAGCCTGAGACTGTAAGGCAGCAGCATAATACAACAGGGTTTGTTGTGGTGATGGTTGTTGTGGGGCTGCTCTGGATTTTATTTGCGGTGGTTTGATGAAAGTAAGAAGCAAGTTATTTACGGCCAACTTAATATATTTTATAATCCTTTGCCTGTTTGTAGGTATGAGGATATTCAGTGCTTTTGTGGATACACGCTCGTTGGATCCATTTTTGGAAGAAGCTCTTTTTGATATTGTATTGCAGATAGGCATATTATTTTTGTTGCCGCTGTTTTTATATTCAATTTTGCGAAAGCAAAAGGTAGGTCAGACATTTAAGGAGTTTAAGTTTAGAAGGATAGGCTTTATTGCTATACTTATTGCTATCGGCATGGGCATATTATGCTATTTTCTGAATGTGGCGGTGGCTTCGGTTGGGCAAGGGATTTTGGGCCTTTTTGGTTATGAAGGCGTTCCGACGCTGGGGAGCGGGCGCAACAGTGTGATTTCAAGTACCTCGGTGTGGGCGTTGCTGATAAATCTGGGATTGATAGCAGTTCTGCCTGCCATTGGTGAAGAAACTACACACAGGGGACTTCTGCTGGGCGGCATGAGTACTATGGGCTTTAAGAGAGCGATAATATTGTCATCTCTCATGTTCGGGCTTATTCATCTCAATGTTGACCAGACACTTTTTGCGTTTGTTTTGGGTGCCCTTATGGCTTTCAGCGTGGTTGTCAGCGGAAGTATAATTCCCGCTATGATAATACACTTTATTAACAACGGCATAAATGTATATCTTTCGCATGCTGAGGGAGCCGGATGGATTGGAGGCGAATGGTGGTCTGTAGCTCAGGATTGGATGACAAATACCGGTCTTTATACGCTGTTCTTTATAAGCCTTGCAGTTCTCGTTGCGCTTGTTGCGGGCCTATTGGGGTTATATTGGTTGTTGTTTAGGCAAACACGGCTTAAGCGTGTCAATAAGATATTTAAAAATGCTGTGCTCAACACCGAGGATAGCGACAAACTGGATAAGGTCAATAAAAACAAGGCTATGCCGCTTGGGGCAGAGCATATGAAAAATATTCAGGTGCTCAACCAGATGCTTGCTAAGTATAATGTTTCAACGCAGGACCTGGTTTTTGGCGATCAATTTAAGTATGAAAAACCGACCAAGTGGGATAATTTGTTTTTCTGGGCGTCTTTGGCGCTGGGGAGTGTAGTTACAGTGTTTACGTTTGTGTGGGGCTGGTTGTAGAGGTAAGCAAATAAAACTTTTCGTGCGGCTTGTTCTTTATACATTCAAAAACTTAAACGTCTCCATCGTTACCACTATAATATCAAAAAAGAAATCCTTACCTTTTGAAGGGAAAGGGATGAGCCTATTTTACAGATGCTGAAAATGGATTTTTATGGGAAGTTTTGGCTTTGAAAATTTGTGTAAAAATTTTGCAAAAAATGGTTTACTTTTTAAGATACTTTCATTATAATAGGTAAACTAATAAAATACGTTAGTAAAATATACTGCAAAAGACAGAAAAATAAAGTAGGAGGCAAGAAATTGAAAAGTCAAACTTATATAAGATGCCCGAGATGCGAACTTAATTTTATTCTGAAAAGAGACAAGTTTTGTAATGTATGCAAAATGGAAATGAAAGCTCAGGGCAGTATGGGGATCAGTGATGACCTTGATTTGGAGCTGTGTCCGGTATGTAAAGTTAATTTTATAAATCCCGATGAGGATATGTGTGTTTCGTGCGCCAAAGAAAAGGCACTTGAAGAGGGCCTTTCAAACGACCACGAAGGAAATAGCGATTGGGAGGAAACATATAACGGCGATGAGGGGGTGTACTCCGAGGATGAGGAGCGGGGTGAGATGGTAAGTATCACCGACCTTGAGGATAGTCCGCTTGACACTGAGGACGAGCTGGGTCTGGATTTTGTTGACGATGACCTTGAGGATGTTAAGCTTGAAGATGAGGAAGAGGAGCTTGAAGATCTCGACGACGATGTATTTGACGATTTGGATGACGACGATGAAGAGGATGATGAAGAATAATAAAAGCGGGGCACGCAGCCTCGCTTTACTCTTTAATGTATAATTTTTTCAAACGGCCCGATATTGCTGTTTGGGGGAATTTTTGAGTTTTCAATGACGCTATAGAGCACCTTTGAGTTGTCATCAATAATACTGTTTTTAATGTAATTATTTGGTAGAAGCTTAACATTTTTACCTATGTAGCAGGTGTCGTAAAGACGGTTTCCGCCATGAATTACTGTGCCTTCTTCAATGGTCACCTCAGCGTCAATCATGGTGCTGTCGGGCTCCAAGATTCGAACACCTCGCTTCATGTGAAAGCTGAGGATGCGGGTTTTTAATATACTTTCAATAAAAGTCAGCTGCTTATAATTATACGCTGTCATAAAGTCTTCTTCGTCAAAATAATGCGGCTGTGCCGAATATAAGGTTTCGGCGCTTTTTACAAACTCTGTTTCAAAAACGTATCCGCGGGTAAGTTTTACTACGCCCACTTTTTTAAGCCTTGCGTAGTCTATAATTTCACTTAAGGTTTTGGCTTTGAGAAGAGGTGCGTCACTGAAAAGCACGACGGTATATTTTGCGTCAGTCAGGTGTGGACGAATAGATAAAAGAATATCCTCATCCATATTATACTCAACTGTTTTGGGGTTATGTCCTTCGGCAGCCATTATTACCCAGTCGCTCATAGCTTTGCCTAAAAGTTTTATGGCGTAAGGTTTTTCAACCTTGAAAGCCGGATTATTCACCAGCAGAACAATAACCGCAACACTGTCGCTGGCGGTTTCCTTTATTGTTTCCGTTTCCGGTTTTTCAATGGTTATAGTCTCCATAATTATATTTTACTCAATTTAGTTATTTTTGTCAAATAACATAGAGCGATTAGTGAGAGTAGATTGAAAGCTTGTGGTATTAAAATTAGGGGTGCTTCTGCAGTCAATGGCGGCAACATTACTTTTGTTAAATCTCAGTGTGGCAATGAGTATGCTGATTTTTTCAAGCGTCTGTGCGCTGTCTATTATTGTTATGATTTTCCTTTTTGCCAGCATCAAAAGGATTGATAAGCAAGTTACGGCTATGGTATCAGAGCAGGCACAGGGATAAGCCGTGTCTGTTCAGGAACAAGTTGAACCTAAAGAAGACAAAACCTTGCAGCATGCAAATGAAGCGGTTTTGCAAACAGAAAATAAAGTTGCCGATGTAGAACTGAATGAAGGCAAAGATAATGCTACAAATGATGAAGAGAAGAAATAATGATGATATAAAGTTGTGTTAAACACAACTTTTTTATTATAAAACAACAAGACCAAACAAACTCACTTCAGACGCGGGGCTTATTATGAAATAACAAGACCGAACATCCATAACTTATTGCGGGCAGTTGCGGTTTGGGCGGACATTTTGAGGAACACGGGCGATTACAAAACTGTTTTTAGGGATATCTTTTGTGACGGTTGAGCCTGCGGCCACAAAAGAATTGCTGCCGATGGTTAGGGGTGCAATAAGATTTGAGTTGCTGCCGATAAAAATATTATCTTCCAAAATGCAGGGGTGTTTGTTTTTGCCATCGTAGTTACAAAAAATGACGCCGCAGCCGATGTTGCAGTTTTTGCCAATGGTAGCGTCGCCTATGTAGCTTAGATGCGCGGCTTTAGTTCCGCTGCCGATTTTGCTGTTTTTAATCTCTACAAAGTTGCCGATACGTGTATTGTCGTCAAGAACGCTTCCGCCTCTGATTTGGGCATTGGGGCCAATGCTACAATTTTGCCCCACAGTGCTGTCAAAAATATGGGAGGAGACTATAATACTGCCGCGCCCGACCGTGCTGTTTTTAATAAAGCTGAAGGGCAGTACCTCTGCTCCTTCTTCAATGATTGAGTTTTCAATATATACGTTGTCATAGATTTTGGCTGTGGGGGATATGGTTCTGTTTATTATATTTTCCATATCAGATTATATGAAATTTTGTGCTTGAAATTTCCTTTACACCTTGTTCGCTTTAAGATATAATAAAATTATGAATTATGACGAGGTTATAAAAATAATAGAAAAGTTGTTTAAAAGCACAAAATTTGTTACGCTTGCCACAGCAGACAAGCTCGGCGTTGTAAGCACGGCACAAATGTGTTTAATAAATGACGGACTTAAGGTCTTTATGCAGACAGACAATAAATTTGAAAAGCTGAAAAATATTGCCGAGAATCCACATGTAGCTATAAATATAGGTGCATTTAACTTTAAAGGGGCGGCAAAGATAGTCGGACATCCCACAGAAAATAAAGTGTTTATCAAAAACTTAAAGCAAAAACATCTTGAAACTTATGAACACTACACAAATCTTAAGGATGAGGTTTTAATTGAGATTGAACTCATTCAAGCAAAAATTTGGGGAGTGGATAACAGCAAGGACGTACATAATCAAGAGACAATTTTGGTTGTGGATTTCAAAAACAAAACCACTAAGACAATTGTCTGCGATAAAATGTAGAAGAAGAGAACTTAGTTGATTATTGGTTAATTTTGATGTATACTAAAAAACAAATATAAAATATAATTAAAAACAAAAAAGTAATAGGAAAGTAAAAATTGACTAACGGGAGAAAGTTATGTATTTGATTGTGGGGCTTGGAAATCCGGGCGGACGGTACGCCCTTACTTATCACAATATTGGGTTTATGGCCGTCGACAGGGTGGCTGAGCGTATGGGCGCACAGTTCACGAGGGAGCGCAACAGTGCTCTTGTTGCTAATGCTGAGTATAAGGGTAAGAAGATAATTTTAGCTAAACCTAAAACATATATGAACTTGAGCTGGCAAAGCGTTATTGCTTTTGTAAGGAAACAGCATATCCCGCATCAGAATGTGATTATTCTTACTGATGATATCGACATTGAAAAAGGCACAGTGCGAATAAGAGAACGGGGCAGCGGCGGCACACACAACGGTCTTAGGGGTGTTGTTGTTAGTATGGGTAAAGAGTTTAGACGCATCAGGATAGGCAGTAAGCCTGAGGGGAAGGTCAATCTTGAAAAGTATGTTATAAGCAATATTGACAAGCAGAGCTTTGAGCTGATTTCGCCCGCAATAGATTTGGCTGTTCAGAGTGTGTTTGACATACTTGACGGGCGCACCGAAGCAAGTGTAACAATTAAGGTAAAGCCGAGTTTAGACACATGAAACTTAGTATTTTAGAAGAGCTTAATAAGTATGGCGGCAAAGCAGTTGTAACGGGTATGGGAATTGGTGAGCGGGCCATGACGGCAGCTTTGGCCGTCCCGCTGCTTTATGTTGCGCCCGACCTTGACACCGCTGTTAAGGTTTTGAGTCAGGTTGAAGCGTTGGGCAGGCAGGGAGATATTCTTGCTCAAAAGTTTACGCTTGTTTTTGGAATGGATGAAAACAAGAATCCTACTTTTAAAAAGTATTTTGAGGTTTTAAACAAGCTCACGGCGGGCGAGCTGGATATTTTGATAGTTCTGCCCGAAGTGCTGATGCAGAGGCTGCCGTGCCCGCAATTTTTCAGGCAAAGCTGCTTATCTTTGAGTGTGGGGGATAAATACGATTTAGATATATTCATATCAAAATTGAGCGCACTTGGGTTTGTGAGGACTGACATTATAAGTACCTTTGGTGAATTTAGTGTGAGGGGCGACATTTTGGATGTATACCTCAAAGCCCCCACACGCATAAGTTTTTTTGATTGTTTAATAGAGAGCGTCACCGAGTTTGACGCTGTGAGTTTTAAAATGACAAATAAACTTGACGGCGTAGATATTGCGCCCGTTTCGTTTGTTGTAATTGATGATAAACAAAAGCTCATAGAAAATATAACAAAAAGCCTTGGTAATACTAACCTTGAAGGTGAGAAACAGCTAAGGCTGAATGACATTGTATTTTGTCAAACTCAAGCTCTTAGTGGCAGCGGTATTCCTTTGAGCAATATTTTTGTACTGCCGTTTCAGGAGTATTTTAACAGTAGTATAATGGACTATTTTAAAGACTTTAAAGTATTTTTGGATGAGAGCAAAATAATCACCGACAAGCTTCGTGGGGAGTATGAAGAAATTAAGCAAAGCTTTGAAGTTCTGATCTCGGGCGGCGAAATTTTGGAGGAGCATAAAAAGTTATATCTTACGCATGAAGAAATATTAGAAAGTCTTAAAACCCTTGAAGTAACAGAGTTCAGAAAGCTTGGCACCAAGCCACTGTTTGAAAATACTAAGCAAATAAATTTTGAACCTATGCTTATAGGCAAGTTTGCCGGACGCTTTGATGAGCTGGTTTTTGAGATTAGAAGTTGGCTTAGACTAGACTTCAAAATATTTTTAAGCTGCGGTATGAGCCTTACTCAAAGTAAAATAAAAAATTTGTTGGATAGTGCTGGACTAAAATATAGACAGGTTGACAGTTTGGATGAATGCGGAAGCGGTATAAACGTAAGTGAAGTTAATATTCCGCTCAGCGCTGGATTTAGCGCGGATAAATTTGTTTTGGTGGGAAGCGACGCACTTAATGCTTTCAGCATTGTTAAGCCCGGCAGCAAGAAGGCCTTAGGCGGATATCAGCCCAGGGTGGGAGAGTTTGTTGTTCATACCGTTCACGGGATAGGCAAGTGTATAGGCATAGAAAAACTCAAGCTTACGCAAAGCTTTAGGGATTATATTGTCATTGAGTATCTTGGCGGAGATATTTTGTATTTACCCAGCGAAAATGTTGATTTGATATCGGCCTATGTGGGTGAGCCCAACCCTAGATGCAACAAAATCGGCGGAGCTGAGTTTTTTAAGGTAAAGCAGCGGGTTAAGGCCTCGGTAAAGGAAATGGCTTTTGATTTGCTTGAGATTTATTCAAAACGTGAGCGGGCGCAGGGGTATAGATACCCTGAGGACACATATCTTCAGGCTGAGTTTGAGCGGGCCTTTCCCTATGCTTATACTGAGGACCAGATTTTGGCTTTGAGAGACATAAAAAATGATATGATGGGAGGCCGTGTTGTAGAAAGACTTATTTGCGGCGATGTGGGGTTTGGCAAGACTGAGGTGGCTCTGGCGGCGGCGTATAAGGTTATTCAACAAAATAAGCAAGTGGCCATAATTTGTCCTACTACCATTTTGAGCGAGCAGCACTTCAACACATGTCAGGAGCGCCTTAAGCCCTTTATGGCAGAAGCGGCGGTATTAAACAGATTTAAAACTCCCTCTGAACAGCAGCAGGTTTTGAGAGACCTAAAGAGCGGCAAGGTTAATATTGTATGCGGCACGCATAGACTTCTGTCAGCGGACGTTAAGTTTAAGGATTTGGGGTTGTTGATTTTGGATGAGGAGCAGCGTTTGGGGGTGGAGCACAAGGAAAAGCTTAAGCACCTAAAGCACGATGTGGATGTGCTGACGCTTTCGGCAACGCCCATACCGCGCACACTATATATGTCGCTTGTGGGTATAAGAGATATAAGCTATATCAACACTCCGCCAATAGATAGACTCGCCCCTGAAACACATGTGGTTGAATATTCTGAAACGCTGATTAAAGAAGTTTGCGTGAGGGAAGTAACAAGAGGCGGGCAGGTGCTGATTGTATATAACAGAGTTGAGAGCATCGACAGTTTTACAAGCAAAATTAAAGCGCTGCTTCCGGGCGTCAGCGTTGGTGTGGCTCACGGGCAGATGAAACCTAAGCAGCTTGAAGAGAGTATTTATAAGCTGTTTAGCAGGCAAACTCAGGTTTTGGTGTCTACAGTTTTGATTGAAAACGGCATTGACCTGCCGCTTGCAAATACGCTGATTGTGGTGGATGCCGACATGCTTGGGCTAAGTCAGTTATATCAGTTAAAAGGCCGTATTGGCAGGAGCAATCGTTCGTCGTATGCTTATTTTACGTTTAAGAAAGACAAGGCTCTGTCAAAAGAGGGTTATGGGCGGCTGAGCGCATTAATGGAGTTCAGCGGTATGGGCAACGGCTATAAAATAGCTCTGCGCGACCTTGAAATCAGGGGGGCAGGGGATATCTTAGGAGCGCGTCAGCACGGACACATGGAAAGGGTAGGCTATGACCTTTATGTTAAACTTTTGGCGGAAGCCGTCAGCGAAATTAAGGGTGAAGCGGTCACTCAGAAAAGGGAGATAAAGATAGACATTCCAATCAACGCATATCTGCCGTCTGAGTTTGCTCTCAGCAGTGAGCGCAGAATTGCAATATATACACAGATTTCAAGAGTAAAAACCTCTGATATGGCAAGAATTATAACAGAACAGCTACAAAACACTTATGGGCGGCTTCCGGGTGAGGTTTTGCAACTTATAAACATTGCTCTCATCAAAAATTTGGGTGAAAACATTGGCGTAAAACACATAAAGATTGAAAAAGGCGGTGCCAAAATAGATTTTTATGAGGATATTGCGCCAAACATTTTACAAAAATTATCGCAATATCAGGGTTTTGAGCAGTCTGTACGTCCGTCTATAAAAATTAGTGCAACTGTCTCAGCGGCGGAGGTTCAAAATAAGGTGGTTGAGCTGTTGGAAAAGTTAAATAATAATTAAAAAATTTAATCTTTTTATATAAATCTTAGAAAAATTTATTGTGCCGTTCGCTTGATTTTATGAGAGGTTTAGTGTATACTTATAAGCAACACTAATTAGGAGAAAACGCTGTGAAGACAAGAATTTTTAGTATTTGTATTTGTGCGCTGCTGGTTGTAGCTTTTTTTGGGGGATGCAACCTGTTTTCGACGCACAATGAAACATATTACAATCAGATAGTGGCTGAAGTTGAGGGCACTGATGTTAAAATTACTAAGGAACAGCTTTTAAACAGCTATTATAATTATGGTTATCAGCTTGTGCAGCAGGGCATGACAATTAAAGAGGCTATTGAAGAATGTATAAAGCAGCTTATTAACCGTGAATTTATGCTGAAGTATTTAAGAGAACAGGCGGCGGCTGAGGTTGATGCAGGCGTGAGTGAACAGGACTTTAGATGGGAGCTTACTAATGTCGAATATAATAAGGCTATTAAAGACACATGGAACTATCTCAACGAACAATTGTCGACGATTGCAAAGGATTTGTACGGTTCGGCAGGTGAGTTTTTGACAGAAGAGGCGGCAACCCCGGCTTTTGCTCCTCAGGCGGAGTATATTCCGACACTTGAGCTGTCATTTAACACGACACTCGGCGTTTGGGAAGCGTATAAATATGTTGACCCAGACTTTATTTTTGAAACTGAGGATAAGCTTGACGTAAACAACTATGTTAAAAAGGAATTTGCCAATCAAGAGCAGACAGACGCAGTGTTTAGCAAGTTTATAGAAAAACTGAAGGAAAGCCAGAAAGAAAGGGGCCAGAGTCCTGTAGGAGACACTGCAACTCTGCAGCGCGAGATTGACAGGGCGTTTAAGGTAAACTTAGAAAATGCCTATCTTAACAAGTTTCAGACAGTGTTTCTAAACAACTACGGCTTTGACCAAAACGGAAGACTGAACAATGAAACAGTGCAGAAGATACTAAACGGATATAAAGAAATGTATGCCGCCAATCAAGAACAGGCAAATATTTCACCCGAGAGCATGGGTAGTGCTATCGTAGCAGTAGGCGGCCTTGACAATTATGTTTATTTTGGAAGCAATGAAAACTTTTTCAGTGTTATTCATATTTTGGTTCAGTTCAGTGAAGAGCAGAAAAGTGTTTTCAGCGCTATTGATGATGACGTATATTTGACTGACGGAGAAAAGCAGGAACTTAAAAATCAGTATAAATCTGTAGAGCAGACAAGGATATATCTGAGAGATGAGAAAGGGTTTAAAACCGAAAACGGCATAACCGTAGCGCAGCTTGACCAGATTTTAAAGGACCTTTATCAGGAAGTTAAGACGCAGAACGGGGGCGATACTACAACTGACAAATTTGCTAAGGATATGGCCCAGAGATTTAATGATTTGATTTATATATACGGTGAAGACGGCGGTATGATAAACCCGACTTATGACTATGTTATCGGAACAACCAGCTCGGGCATGGTGGACAGTTTTACGGAAGAAAGCAGAAACCTGTATGGTGCGGGGCAGAGGGGTGCTATATCCTCATGGGTAGAGAGTGATTATGGATATCACTTCATTATGTATGTAGATGAGCTTAACCCTATTGTAATGAATCCGAACGACATAACCATTGAGCTGTTAAACAAGTCACTGCGCCTCAGCGGCGGAAAAACGCATCTTGAAAACTTGTTTGCCGCTGCGGCATCCAATGACTTTAGCGGATATCAGCAAAGACTTATTTCGGGGCTTACAAGCGGAATTAAAATAATATTTCACGAAGATAGATATAAAGACCTTTTTGATTAAGTTAATAACATGAGGTGGTGAGGCCACCTCTTGTATTCTTTTGTTCTGGGAGCTGTGATGTCAAAAAAACATAACAAAAATAAAAATATTAGAAATGAGGCGACAGAGGTTGTGGGTTTTTCTGATGAAAAAAGTATGAAAGAAGCTGGTGACAAGGTTATTTTGGAGCAGGTTAAGATAAAAAAACAGCTCAAGCTTAAAAGCAACTATGCTCTCAACTTTAGTGGATTAAGGTTTTTTGACGAGAATATAGAAAAACCTCAGGAAGTTATTGCCAAAGAAGAAATAGAAAATGCCAACAAAGAAGTTGCAAAGCGGCGCAGCAAAAAGAAGAAGATAATGAGTCTGGTGTTCTTTTTGGTTAATATTGCCGTTATTGCCGGTATTTTAGTATATCAAATAAGCACCGACATTGAGGGGGTTACTTCTTTTGACTTTTCAAAGGTGAATTGGTGGTATATTGTGGCGGTATTCGGGCTGTTTCTTGTTATAATGACCAGCGAGCAGCTTAGATTTATGAACCTTATAAAAAAAGCAACGGGCATACCCAGACCTCATGTCAGTTATAAGGTGGCGGCAATCGGAAAGTATTATGATATGATTACGCCTTTTGCCGTAGGAGGTCAGCCTTTTCAAATATTTTATCTTAACAAATACGGTGTGAGCGGCGGGGCTTCTACGTCTATCACCATGGGTAAGTATATATTTTCGCAGATTGTTTATTTTATATTGATATCAATTATTATGTTTGGTGTAATCGGCACAACGATTAACGGAACCAGTCCCGAACAGATTGCTGTCAGAACCGCCAGCTGGATAGGATATGGCGTCATTGTGTTACTTATGGCTACGGTAAGCATTATTTCACTCAGCCGCAAATTGGGTGCAGGGCTGGTTATTGCATGTTTAAAGTTGTTTTGCAAAATATTCAGGCAGAATTATAACAAGCTCTTTAAGCGGGTTATGCGCACTGTTATGACTTGGCAGCACACAATGAGGCGGTATAGCAAATCGCCATGGGTGTGGTTTGTAAACATTTTAGGTTCAACCGTAGGTCTTATAGCAAGCTGGCTTATTCCATATTTTATATACTGTGCCTTTGTTGGTTGGAGTCCTGATGCTATAATTCCTATGGTGGCACTGATAGTCCTTACCGAGCTTGCTTCAAGCGTTATGCCTCTGCCGGGCGGCACGGGTATGGCCGAGCTGTCGTTTATGGCGTTGTTTGCTTCAATGTTTGCGAGCGCCGGTATGCCTGGAGCACTGTTCTGGGCGCTTATCATATGGAGGATAATGGCTTATTATATCTATATTCTTCAGGGTCTGGGGCTTCTTTGTTATGACTTTATTATAGGCAATAAACGTATTGAAAAACATAAGGAAAAGTGGATGAAGCCCAGATTTAAGTTTGTGCGAAAAATAAAAGATGAATAGGCGGGTAGTGACAGTGCGGACGGTTAATTAGTTATAGTAAAACACGTAAAATAATTGTAAAAAAGGATAAGAAAGAGTATTCCCTTTTAGGGGATGAAAGAAATGTTAAGCAAAAAGCAATGTTGTAGAGTTTTTTGTTTCCAATTTACACGAAACGAAAAAGGCAAAACTATTTAGTTCTGTCTTTTTTGTTTCTTAGGCAGGTGTGGGGGATTGGACAAGCCTGATATATATTTTCATTCAGATTTTCTTTGTTCTGTCTTATTGAAGTCTTGCTATAACCTATCTCGTAAAGAAAAGATGGGTAATTCTGATAACGGTAGTTTTGGGTAACCTTTTGGGAGGAATAGAATTTGCGTTGTTGGGTGCCTGGGTAGGCCTGGGAATATGCGGTGTGCGGTCTGTCGTGACAGCGTAAGCTTTTTTATCAACAAAAAACGACGTGCGGAAGACAAAAATAAAACAACAAAACTTAATTGGTTTTTATTGGTGCTTTGGATTTCGATTTTTACTGTTATTACTATATTTACACAAAATGGTATATTGTCGTGGTTCGGCTTGCTGAGAGCGCGTTGCCGGTTGCAGTAATTGTAGGGCTCGTTTTGTATATTAATAATAAGAAAAATAAAGAGACTAAAGCGGCAGTTATAAATCAGACAGATGGAACTGAGGATGATAGTTTTTCGGATGAAAAAACATCGAAATAAAAACATGAATTCAGAACTACAATATTGGGTAGTATTTTTGTATGTTTAGTTGCTTTTGTGCCATACAGGTCAAATAAAGGCGTTTTATGGGGGTATAATTATAAAAATTGATAGATTTTTTGTAATTTTGACATAGAAATTCTAAAAAAGTATAGTTTTTTAAAGATGAATTTCAGCTTATCTTTAACCTTTGGATGGAACTAGTAAGGATGCCCTTTAATGTCATTGCGAGGAGCGCGGCGACGTGGCAATCCCTTTGTGGAATTATTTATGTTTAAAAAAACGGTGAGGGGTAATAATCACAGCAAGGAGGAAGAGTATGCAAGCAAAAAAGAATAATAAGAATTTGGTGAGGAATATCCTTTATTCAACCTTAGGGGTTATTATGGTGGCGGCTCTTGCGGTGGGGATTGCCCTTATTCCGCGAAACGGTGTGCCTGAAACCCCTGGCGACATCAACAATCCTCCGCCGGGCAGTGAAATTCCGGTGGATGGAGGTGAGGTTGAGTTTATTATGCCGCTTGAAGGCGGGGCGATTATAAAGGATTTCTCCGACACTGCTCTGCGGTTTAACTCAACGCTTAAACAATGGGAAGCTCATAAGGCTATTGATATTTCGGCCGAAAGCGGAACACCTGTGTTAAGTGTTTTGGACGGCACGGTTGTAAAGATAGAGAATACTTATCTTTTGGGCACGACCGTAACAGTTGAGCATGCGGATGGGTTGAAGAGTGTATATGCCTCACTGAACAGTGACGTTGCTGTAAGTGAAGGGCAGCAGGTCAAACAGGGCGATGTTATAGGAGCTGTTTCAAACAGCGCCAAGGGAGAGCTGAATGACGGTCCGCATCTGCACTTTGAAATTTTGAAGGATAACAAAAAAGTTAACCCGCATCTGTATATTTCATTTAGTGACAAATAATTCGAATAAAAATTCAATTTAAGGAACAATCGCCCTTAAAGAGCGGTTGTTTTTTTGTTTGAAATCGCTTGACCGTCGGGGGGGGGGGCAGTGCTAAACTGTTTGTGACTAGTCTAAATATTGTATAATAAGCTGAGGTGGAAAAATGATAAAATCAACCATTATTAAAGGGAATGAAACTTTATTTTATTACACAAGTATTTAAGAAGAAAGAGCAAGCTTTGGGGCCCAAATCTGAAGAAAAAGGGCCGGATTTAGAGCTAAGTATGTAAAATCGGTTGGTTTTCAACTGTTTTTTCGGTATTTTCCTGCCATTTGAGAGTAAATTCGACACTTTTGGTATGCTGGAAAATATTTACATGAAACGGCACGGAATTTTGGATAAAAATGCTTTACTTATGACCATTTTGGGTGTATAATCGTTTCATACAAAGGTTGCCCGCAATTTTGGGTAGGCCAAAAATATGGAGGAAATATGTCGAACGAAAAAGTAAAAAAGCTTCTTGCTGCTCAGCTTAATGTGGGCTTAGAAACCGTTAAGGACGACTCAAAAATTGTGGAAGACTTGGGCGCTGACTCTCTGGATATGATAGAAATGCTTATGTCGCTTGAAGAACAGTTTGGTGTTTCGGTAAGTGATGAAGAAGCCGAAAAACTAAAAACCGTGGGTGACGTAATAAAGTTGATTGACAGCAAAAGCGGAAAGTAATTAAAAGCGGGGCACACAGCCCTGTTTTTTATGTAATTGGGCGGTGCATACATATCACTTCACTAAGGCTTCGGCACTTATGGTGCCTGCAGAATCGTTCAGTGATACGTATGCACCGCCCGCAATAAAAATATTTAATTTGTTTTCTTCAAAGATTTTGCTAAACCGCTTCACTTTAACGCACAAATTTTGTTGTGCTCTCAAATCAAAACTTTTCGTGCGACATAATTTTTTGTATATTCGAAAATTTAAACATCTCCACAGCCACAGTATAAAGAAAACATAAAAAGCAGTCTGCCATGCCTCTAAAAGAGGAAAAAAGCGGATTTTTAATTTTTTTATAGAATAAGAGAGGAAATAATCTCCGCTTTTTCTTTCTATTTTTTCATATTTCGCGGGTTTTAAACATATTGTTTTATCGTAAGGCGGACTGAAAAACCTTTGTTAACCTGTCTTTTTAAGGAAGAGTTGGTAAATGTTTTGCAGCCTAAAAGAGGCGATAGAATGAAAGATTTGTTGGAAACAAGAGTTGTTGATGAGGCAAGATATATTTTAAAATACCGCTCAACTGTGAGGGCGGTGGCCAAAATTTTTGGGGTTTCAAAAAGCACAGTGCATCATGATTTGGCACATAAGCTTTTGAATATTGACGCCAAATTATATCGCAGAGTTGACGCACTTTTAAAGTTTAATTTGAGCATGAGATGTATCAGAGGCGGTGAGGCCACAAGGCGGAAATTCAGAAAGGAAAAGTAATTTTTTTGAGGGGAAAACCTAACACTGAGAGACATTAAAGATTTACGGCAGTGTAAGGTTATTTCTTGCCATTTCGTTTGACCTGACAAAGGGATATATTATATAATATATATAATAAATTTATGGACTTTTTGAAGAAACATAATTTTGGTGAAAGTTCAACATACTAAAAAAGCAGAAAAGCACCAAAAAATGAGAGGTACTGTATGAAAAAAACCTTGGTCTGTGTTATGTTGCTGCTATTTGCGGTTGCGGGAGTTTTGGTTGGCTGTGGCGGTGACAAATATGACAATCTCCGTATAAACGTTTCCCTCGTTTCGGGTGAAGCTTCTGCGGGAGTTTTGGAGCCCACATTTGAGGGCGATGTTTTGACGCTGGAGCTTAACAGCTTGGTTGTTATGCGGTTTGATGTCAGTGGCGTCGGCGGCATAAACGGGGCACTGAGATTTGTGTGCGACGATGCCGACGCGCTTGAGATAACCGACAAGCAGTATGGCGCAAGCGGAACTACCGCCACCATAAAGGCGCTTAAGCCTACATACGGAAATAATTATTTTACGCTGAAAGCCCTCTCGGTTGAGACCAATAAAAATCCCAAAGAAATAAGAATCAAGGTTATTGCTCCTATTGCCGAGATAAACTTTAATAAGTCAGGCACCAATCAACAGTTTAATCTTGTTGCTACAAGAAGCATAACAAACGGAAGTGCCGTCGTAGTTAACGGCTCGGTCAATCTTAACTCATATATAAACCTAATTTCAAAGTATCCGCCCTTTGCCACCAACCAGACACAGGTGGACTTTAGTGTTGATACCTTAAATCCGATTGCTTCGGCAATTATTTTGAATAACGGTGTTTTAAGCATCGCTGAGCACGCTGATGTTGAGGGCATAATTAATATAACCGCAACCAGCCGCTATAACAGCGCAGTTAGTGCGGTAATTCCTATAACCGTAGTAAAGAATGTGGAGATAAACAGTGTTGGATTAAGCGGTAAGAGCAACGGGACAACCTCCTCATCAAACACGCAAATTATATTTAATGATTCCAACCCAAACATTTATGACAAGACCGCAATAGACTTGTTCAGTAACTCCGAAAGCTATCATAAAGAGGAATTTAGTTTTAGAGTTAACACTCCGGTGCCCGTTGAGGTAAATGCAGTTTTTAAAAGCGGCGCCGATATTGCGGAGGTCACAAAGGGTCAATATTTTGAAACTATAGACGGGGGTGGTCATGTGACCAGCGCCGTTCAAAACTTTTTAATAGATGCAAACAAAGTCAGAAGCGGGCAGGCCGTTTTGGGCTTTGAAATAAAGCTCAAAGGCTATGATAACCAGATTAAGTATAATGTCAGTGAGGACGCCGACCTGACTGTCAGAGTTTCGGCTGTGGGGCGGGGTATATCACTTAAGCAAGGCAATACTGTTATAGACCAGGTTAATGACAGACTGACGGTGTATGATATTTATGGTGACAGCGACAGTAGCCGTGAGGATCTTGGCATCAAGTTAAGTTTTGGGGTTTCAACCGGCACTACCGTTGAAATTGATCCCCAAAACAGGTCAATGTTTTTGACAATATTGGATGCCGGCAACAGTCCTGTTGTGACAGGCAACAGCTTTGACGCCTTCATTCTCACCAGAGAAAATGGCACAAGTATACTTCCGCAGCAGTATAACGGGCAATGGGGATTTGTTGTAAACAACAATGAAGCGGTTTATATGTTGTTTAATCCTTCAGGCGGGTTGCTTGTAGGAAACTATAAGCTTGTTGTGAGCACGATGGTTGAATATTTTGCATTGAACAGCGTAGGCGCCCCTGTTGATTTTTATAATAACACAAGCGGCGCACTTGGTGCTGATGGCTTTGACGATAGACTTGCTGAAGTGCGTACGGTTGAATATTTGATGAGAGCTGCTATGGGTATAAGCGACATAGAGCTGTCATACGGCCTTGATACGAGCAATCCGACCAATGCCGCCATTGAGAATGACCTTAATATAAATGGCATTGTTTTAAAATATCAGGGGAGCTCCACCAACATATTGCTTAAAGTTACACCTATTGACGCCGACCTTGAAGCGATTCAAGGTATGATTGACAGCACTTTTGTGGGGCTTGTTCAAACTTCTCCGCTTCAGTTTAATTTGACAGGACTGAAAAGAGGAGATGGTCAGTTTGTTATTGACGCCGGAAACGGCAGAAAGATAGCCAAACCCATAAAAGTAGTGGATGAGCTTGCAGGTGAAAATATAATTGTGCGCTCAGACAGTGCTTATTCGAGCATCGCCATAAGTGAGGTTTTATATCATGGAGACGGGAGTATTAGCAAAATTACCGCCAAAGCCGGCGGAAAGTTTAATGTGTTTGTAACTACTATCACAGCAGCCGGAAACGGAATTATATCAAATGCATACAGCATAGTGGGCAATCGCACAAACGCGACGGTAACCAACGCGGGTGTAATTTCGACATTCACCGAAACCGACAGCAATGGAATAACTATTGAAGTGGCCACGAAATATTATAAGTTTACTACTATTGGCGGAAATTTTGTTCCGCAACTTAGCACCAAGACAAACAGTTTTGATTTGGTGATTTATGTAGCTTCAAATAATATCAGGCTTAACACAGAGATAACAGAGGTTTATGACAGCAACTCTCTGGGCTTTAGTGACCAAAACATGTCTATGTTTAGCATTTATCCGATTATTATGCCGAGCAACGCTACAATCAACAATGAAAGCGGGCATGTAACCTATAGTGTAATTAACCCAGACGGCAGCACAGGCTGGGGGACATATTTAATTAACAACGGTGCGGGAAATTTTCAGGCCGTAAAACCCACACCTGAGGGGCAGCCCATAAGGCTGGTGGTGAACATAAATGAGTTTGGTGTTGAAATCAAGCTGGTATGCCGTGTGTTTGTAAAAACCGCCGCTCAGATGTCAAAGATTACGCTTGAAGATATTAACTACACTAAATATGATTTGCCTTATCGGGCAATAAGAGTGGGCCAGCAGACGGACGTGAAATATATCACTTCGCCAAGTCAGGTGTTTAATAATAATCTTAAATTTGTGCTTTATAACTACAATGAATCAACTCATGCTTTGATACCTTATGACCAGGGCACAGGACTGATTGACATGCAAAACTCGGGACTTGTGAGATTTGACGGAAGTCTTGCTCAAAGCATAACCAATGACAACATAAATGTGCTGAGCTTAGTTGGCCGGGGAGACTTCAGGATTGTGGCAAACAACAACGGAAAGGCCGGTTATGTGGTTTTGCGTATATTTGCCGTTGACCACATGACAGGTTCTCTCAGCGGTACAATTTATGTTGACCTTTTGATTGAAATAGAAAACGGAACGATATTACATCCATTCTCGATATATAATGCCGAGGATCTTTCTTCGATAAGAGAAGCACCTTCGCTTCACTATAGACTGATGAATAATATCAGCCTTCACAGCATATCTTCGTGGCAGCCTATTTCAAATTTCAGCGGAACGCTTAATGGGTTTAATTTGGTTTCCGACATTGCGGACGTGTATAACTCTTCCAGAGGCATCTTCTTTGAAATAAGAGGGCTGCGTCTAAGCTCGTCAAATGTCAATGTAGGCCTCTTTGCTGACAGCCGCGGCGGACTTTTGAATTTAAGGCTCACGGGTGTGATAATCAGCCTTGAGGGTCAGAGTGTAACGAACGCCTCGGCCCTTGTGGGGCAAAATAACGGTCTTATACTCAATTGTTCGGTTGAATTTAACGGATATAATGTCAGAAATCTGACAGGGGCAGGCAGTGTTAATATAGGTGCTTTGGCCGGCAAAAACACGGGGGATATTATCAATTTTGCAAACTCGATGAGTGCCAACGGCGGTCAGGGTGACAATGCAAATACTACCCGAAATATTGCAAACTATTATTTTGGCGGCGACGAAGCGAGATATGAGGATCCGACTGATTTTGCGTTTGGTAATGTAATAAGTGCGGCCGGAGTACTGTCATCCGGTTTAGGGATAGGCTTGCTCAACAGTGAAGAAGATAAACTCATCCGTATTAGAGCCGACACGGTACTCAACCCTATCAGCGGGAGTATTAATGTAAGCGATGGAGCGTATACCGTGAATGTTGGCGGAATAACCGGCACAAACAGCGGCAGTGTTTATGGTGTATATACACTGTATAGAGCGACAGATGAGATATTTGCGCCGTCAGGCAGCACAAGCCCTGAGTTTGTTACAGCATATCAAGCACAAGGTGTTGACGCTTTGATAAATATTAATTCAAATAGCTCTTTTGCTATAACCAACCCAAACTCTGCCGTGGGCGGAATTGTGGGTAAAAATATATCAGAGAGCACAATTGGAACGATTTATAATGTTTCTTCGGGCGGCACCATAAAAGCGCTTGATAATGTAGGCGGTATATTTGGTGTGAGTTCGGGTGCAGGCACTCAGATTTGGAACGCTTTGGCGTTTGTAAATATTACTGCCCGAAATAATGTGGGCGGTGTTGGAGGACTTGCCGAAGACGGCACAGACCTTAGATATTTGCGCGCTGAAAACTATGAAGAGCGCGGGGCCGGAATAAACAGCCCCAAACTTATTTCGGCCGGCAATATGGGAATATCAACTTCTGACCAGATATATATCGGAGGTGTCATAGGGCGACTGATGGGCTCAAGCTTGAGTTATGCCTATGCTTCTGAATTTGTAAACGACCCCAACTTTGTGAGTATATCTACCCAGAGCTATAGCTCAGCTATGTATGTGGGTGGTGTTGTTGGGGCAGCTGAAAACAGCATAGTTGAGCGTGCCTTTGCAAAACTGTTTATATCAGCCTATGGCAGTATTGGCGGTGTTGCTGGTGCAAGTGACAGCGAATTGAGTGACGTATACTTCCTCGGGAATATCGCTAATGCAGCAGGTATCCCTGTCAGCGGTGCAATTTTAGGAACGGCTCTTAATAATATTAATATTACCGGCTATCATGCATATTTTGACGGCATTGATTATGATGTGTCTGTTTTAAGTACTGTTGGTGCTGCGGGTACATATTCGGTGACGGCTATAGTACAGACGAATGTTGCGGGTTTGGTCAGCATGGGCGGCAGCTGGTGGAGTAATGATATTGCCGATATGGCGTTTAACGAGGGCTATCCGGTGCTGAGAGTTGATTATTCCTACGGTGCAGGTTACCCGTTGTTTGTAAGGAAAGTGCCTTCAGCCATAAGTGTTTTGGTCAATGATAATCCTCTGATTGGCTATGGCGAGAGGTTCTATCAAGATGACAGCGGTGCGCTCGTTTTGAAATATTCGGTTGCAAATAGCAAAGACAGCTTTGGAAACTCTATAAACATTTTAAGCCTTAATGAGCTGCTGAAGGTAGAGACTATTCCCAGCAATCTGGGAACGGTGCAAATTGTGGTTGAAAGCAGCAACAGAAGCATTTTGGACATTGACAACAGCGGAAAAATTCATATCTACGGCACGGGCACAGTTACGCTGACACTATACGCTAGACTTAATGTTTCGGCGGTTGACACTATTGAGGTCAAAATAATCCCGTATATCAGCCGCATGGCACTTTATACTTCAAACAATCTTAATGCTCCGGGCAATAACTACCTTTATGATGATGCTACCTCAGCATCAGCAGGAAATACTATAGCTATCCGAAAGAGTCTGGGCGCAAATATGAACTATCTGCAGCTCTATCCGGTGTTTTATGACGGCAATATTGTTGTAAACAGTGTAGGATACGGTATTGTTTATGAAAGACAGACTTCATCGGCCCCGCCGACAGCCTTGCCGGTGACAGGAGTAAGTACTCCGGTTGCCATAGACCAAAACAACAAGCTGAGTGTGACAGATATCAGCTCGCATATGATTTGGCTTAACGCTCAAGTTACGCAAATAGAAGGCGTAACGCTGAGCAGTCCATTGTCGCTTCTTGGCACAAAATATTTTGAGGTGCGCGGCTTTGAGGGTGCCACAAACATAACGCTTTCAAGAACCTCTCTTGAAATTGCGCCGCTGGCACTTTATGTGGGCGAGGGTAGTATAACAGTGGAAATGACCAGTGACGTGACAATAAGTGAAGGCTATCAGGTAAGAGTATATGAGATTAAAAACAGCGAAAGAGTATTGCTTGACCTGACGGACCCTGAAAATCCTTTTGATATTTTAGATGCTATAACCTTTGATTATCCGGATGATTATAGCGCAAGTGAAGGAAAGTATCGAAAACCTTATGGCATCAATCTTGCGCAGGATTATATCAGCGGTAAAAAAATTATAACTCAGGACCGCGATTTTGTGTTTGAATTTATTGCTTTCAGCAATCCTAATATTTTAACTGAGCTTGATGTAAGGCTTATCCATCAGGATATTATTAATGTAACGGCCGGACACCACCTGTTTAAGCAGATGGAAAATGTATCGGTCGGAAATTCATTGTTTACCTTTAATACTTCATCAAGCGACGAGATAATTTCGGGTGAATTCGGACTGCTTATGGTAAATACCTATCCGCAGTCAGCGAGCATTGAGCGAATTACCGTTGAATCAAGCGTAGTCGGCGGAAATTATATAGGGTTCTCTCAGTTGGTTGCTATAAATGAATATAACCCGACGGGCATTAACTCATATGCATAT
>JAISKJ010000005.1 GCA_031260975.1 Christensenellaceae bacterium | reverse complement strand
TGTTTTTTGGTGCGAAGCCCCGCATAGTCATAGTCGTAACTTATATAGTTAGCCCCACCGATGCTTTTCAGTTCCCTGCCGTTCTGCCACTCAAAGGGCATTCCTGAGCCCCACTTCCAGTTGGTTGGGTTACCTGCACCGTCATAATTAACATAGATAAGGTTTCCCCAGCCCGCTGTTGTCCAAACTTTGTATGATGTCAGTTGGTCGCCCCATGGGTTTTCGTAGTAGTACAAAGTTTGTGTTACCCAGTTCCAGCTTATGTCATGTTCGTCTTTACGAATTATGTTTCCGCCGTTGTCATAGAAGTAGCTGTATATTCTGTTTGCTACCCTATTATACTCACGTGACAGTCTGCCCGAGTTGTCGTAATAATACCATACAAGATACTGAGTCCAAGCGTTGTTTGCCTGAGCTGTCGGCACAACATATTCCAAAAGCCCGTTGGAGTAGTAGGAGTATGTAAGGTCAGTCTTTTTTACATTATTAACCTTAAACTGTTCGCTATACACCAAACCATTTGTGACAGTGCCGGGTTGGTAGTTATACACATTGTTAAAGGTCTTGCCGTTATAGACGAAGGTTTTATTGTCTAGTCTATCCATAGTGTCATAATTATAAGTTGTATATATAGTTGGATTACGGTAGTTCATTGAAAGCCGACCCTCAGAGTCATAAAGGTCCTTATAATAATCCTTCGGCCCACCATTGTAATAATAGTAAACCTCCGAGATGTTGGGGGCGTTGCTTGTATAATGTGAAGCTAGTGTGTTTCCGTTGTTGGTCATAGAATAAGCAAGATTGACATGACCCATGCCGCCTGCCTGCAAGTCAGAACTGTATTGATAGCCATATGAAACGCCGTTTGCGTGACTTATTGAACTCAGCCAGCCAAGGTTGTTATAGTTAAATGATGCAATGTTTTGGTTTGACCCGTTTGTCATACTTGTCAGGTAGCCGTCGTTACTGTAATTATATGCCACAGTCTGACTGTTTCCATAGGTTACAGTATCTTGAAGTTTAGAATAAGAATAGTTCACTAGTTGCTGACTGCCGATGCTTATGCCCGAAAGGTTGTAATTGCTGTCATAGCTGAAGTTGGTGTTAAAGCTGTTGTGATTGATTGTTTGTAGCCCCCCAAAGTTGTTGTAGATGAAGTTGGTTTGAACGCCGCCTGTATTGATGGACTTCAAAAGTCCGCTGCCCTGATAGTATTCGTCAGTGATTGTCACATTGGGACTGTTTGCATCGCCCACAATTATTGTGGTGACCGTGCCGTCAGGGTTATATGTATAATTGGTTTCTACACCGTTTTCATCAGTGACGGAAGTTATGTGACCAAAGCCGTCATAGCTGCAGCTTGATGTCATGTAACTGCTTGATGAGCCGTAGGACTTGATTGAAGTAAGGTTATTGTTGCCGTCATAAAAATATTCGGTTTTACTTATTTGGTCATGGCTTAATGTTCTTTCAGTCACACTTTTAATGAGACCGGGATATTCAGGAAGTGAGGGGTTTGCCGGATAATATTCGTAACCATACCACACCCCTTTTTTCTCAATGCGTACTTGTGACACCTGCTTATCGGAGTTATATTTAATTTCATAGTCATCCTCTGTTGGGGGAGCACTTGGCAAGCGCACAAGCCGCACATCTTTCACATATACTGTGGGCCGTTGGAATGAAACCTGAATTGTTACCTGCCTTAAATCTGCTATATCTTTTATTATAATAGTTCCAAACTGCCAACCCAGCTCATATCTGTGAAAGTTATAGGTAAATGTTTTTATATTATTTGCGGCATCCTTTGTGGTTACTATTGCTTTCACAATATTTATAACTTGTTCGTTTTTTGTCCACAAAGAAAGCGCATAGCTGTTTAATCCGCTTTCGTTCACATTAATGGTGGTTGTATTCGTTGCATAGTTAAAGGTATCAAATGTAAGTATATCTCTTGTATTTGCATAAATATTTATAAATCCAAAATAATCGAATCCATTAGATTCGGCATAAAGCGGAATTATGTCCTGACCATCAACTTCATAAGCATAATCTGCAATTACATCATTATTGCAGAAAGAAACATACTGATAAGTGTCGTCATGGTTTAAAATTACACTTCTTGAAACACCCATCCCTTTCTCATAATAACCGTTCGGAACATAGTAGCTATAAGAAAAGCTTACATCTTGCGGAGTTTTAACGCCGCCATACCTTTCAAAAGTCCGTACATTGCTGATTTTTCCTAAGTTGTAGGTATACTCCAAGTCATAATCATTTGGGGCACAGCCAATTTTAGTTAGCAAACTTCCGGTATAACCAAAGTAAGTAATATATCCGCCGCCAATATCAAAATATTTTGTAGCAGTTTGTAAAAAGAAATTTCCTGAATTTACTATGCCGGTATATGAAACAGCAATATTATTATTTATTGTTATGGCACTTAAGGCTCCGCACCCGTTGTTATATATAAAATCAAGAGTTGTTTTATTATTAGTGACACTCATTATTTTGTCGCTGCCGGCGTTGTCAAGAGTTATTTTGAGCATAAGTGCCGCTTTGGGGTTCTCTATAGTGGAGGGATATTGGTGTACTTGAACAAGTCTGCCATAATATGTAAATATCATTGAATTGCCAAAACGGTCTATTGCGCAAATATAATTGGATGGGCCGCCATTGTTAAATGGTGCAGGGTAAGATAATGCACTCAAATTTTTAAAATGCAGTTTCAGTCCAAGTTCCTGATTGTACGGAATGCTGTCACCTGCAAAATAGTATAGCTTGCCAGAAGCATCTGTGTAGGTATAAAGCTGCCTATTAGAATCATATGAGATCTTTTGCTGAAGATTAAGTTTAAATCCATAGCCGACACCATAGGTGTTTCCGAAGTTTTCATCATAGATGTGGCTTATGTTTATAGGCATATAGCCGTCATCAATAACAACATCATCATAAACATAGTTCATCTTGCCCGTATTAAGACTAATTACACCCTGTCCGCTGTCTCCCATATCCTGAACTATGTTATGATCGTTATTGTCTATGCCTTGGTGTTCTATGTAAGATATAGTAATTTCATAAAGAGTAATCGGAAAGGGAATCATTAACGTATTTCCGATTTTATTCCCCATTTGGGATATCAATATCATTGCAGAATTTAGGTAGCCAGAATTTGAAATGTATGGAAAAATATCTATTGTTAATAAATTTACAGACATTAACCCTCCACCCTCCACAGTAAGATCGCAAAGAGTTGCCGCAGTATGAACAGATGTATTTTTAACCTTTGTGTCTTTTACTGTTACTGTAAAAGTACCGCTGTTTACGCCCGAACCTTGCCCATGCAGGTCAAGCTTAGCATCAATTATGGTTTTGCCTGACACATTAAACATATTAGAATCAAGGTCCATATAGGTATAGTGAGTTCCGGTGTAAAGAATGGTGCTGACAAAATAACTGCCGATGGTTATATGTTTTACATCCAAATACTCAATCGTCGGATCCACAACCACCGGAAATACAGCCGTCTCAAAAAAGGCTCTATCTGCTATCACCGTAAGGAATGAAGTGCCGTTTGGGTTGTATTCAAGTTCATATTCAACATCATAACTATATGTGCCTATGGCATCATACATATATCCTTTGGGGATTATGTAGGTGAGTTCTCCTGATTGGTTTGTGATTAAGATATCACCATTGCTAGCTTTGTAGGCTACGAGGTTTTCCAGGTTAAGTTCAAATCTAAAGACATATTCGTTAAGTTGTTGGTTTACAATAATATTCTCTTTTAAGTTTTTTCCTTCAAGGATATATTGGAAGTCTACTTCATTAAAGATGTTTTCATAAAGTATTGCTGAGTTGTGGTTGGTAAATTTATTAGTCAGATTATCTTTAATTTTACTGTTCTTTATGTTAAGGCTGTCTATTGCGTTAAGGCTGTTTATACCATAATCAAGAGATTGTGTTCTTTTTTCACTATTAGCTTCACCTTTCAAGTTTTTGCTAGTTACGCCATTATTGCCTTTAACAAGAGCCGTTTCACTTTCACTTATTGTTGTAATATTTTTGTTTCCGTCAAAAGAGTAAACACTTGCACTTCCCGCTTGATAATAATCTGTCAAAATCGGAGTCATTGAAATGCTGCCATGCGTGTCAGTTATACTGACAAGGCTGTCACGGCTGCCGTCATTAAAACTGACTTTAAAGGAGTTGTTTGTATTTTGAAGGTTTTCGTTTAGTGTGTTATCTATGTCAAAGTATTCATCACCCTCCAGATAATGAACCGCTTTGCCGTATTCCTGCATCACAAATGTACCGTCTGCTTGAACAAAAGTTTTAGAGGTCTCGGTTCTTTTTGAGGTATCCTCCCCGATTATTTCTGTCTTATCATACTCTTCTTCACTAAATAATTCTTGTTCGGATGGCGTGTAAATATCATCAAATTCTGCGGCTGTGCTGCTTACGCTGTTTGCAGCAAGCCCAACAGACCCTTCACGAATACCAAGTGTTACCGATTGCACTGTCTGAAACATCGATACAAATGCAAACACAACAAGAAGAAGTAATGCAATACCAGTGGCTAAAATGCTTTTTTTAGTCTTTGACATATTCATTTTTTATCCTCCTTTAATACAGATTCAGTATACAAAAAATGGTAACAAAAAGTCAAACCTATTGTCAGCCTTTTACAAAAATTGGAATTTTGCAAATATGTAATAAAAAATTACCACGGCATTTTATCTGTCTCCTCTTCACTCAATATCGTCATCTGCACACTATCTTCACTACCCTGTTTTTCATATTTCCACTTCCCCAAACCTGTGAACTTAATTATCTCGTGCATACGACTGATAAAAGCATTGTAGACCTCGGGTGAGGCAACTTGCTCTTCCTTGTACAATTCGCTTAAGTGCAGATTTGAAATTATGTATACTTCACTAAAACAAGCTGTCCGATTGGAAAATCTTGCTGGTAAATCCACTGGAAATTTATCTAGCAAATTATTCATAAAAGTAATATCTATCTTGCCTGTAAACTCGTCTAAAACCAACACCTTTTGACTTATGTAATTTTCAAATGTACCCTTGGTATAGTTATTCACTCTACATATATCCTGCATCGGGTACTTATTAAAAATATATGTTGTTTTACCCAGTCTCGCTTTGCCATATATGTAAGTCACTTTAACATCTCTGAACTTTTGACCGTACTCTTCTTTAAGCATATCCTGTCTAAATTTCTCTATCTTGTCGGGAGCATATTGACTGTAAAGTGTCGGGAACAATTTTTGTAGCGTTGCATTTGCCGCACCAAGCTTGATAAGCTCCAAAAACTCTACGATATCATTTCTTGACCTCATTTCACTAAATTTGCCTATCTCAATAGGCTCTAAAAGCCTGCCTTCTTTCTTTGTGCAATATGCTCGTATATCTGTGTTACTTCCTCGTGCTTGTTCTATATGGGCAGTAGGGAAATACTTTTTCATGGTATAAAAGCGTTTACCCGCTTCAAATATTATCCCTGCCTGAATATGCGGTGTTTCATTTTCACCTTGCTCCAACTGAAATGCCGACCACTTAAAATGCTCTAAATTCTCAATATATTTCTTTATGCTTTCATAGTCTTTAAAATACGGCTTTTCAACCACAACTTGTTTATCGTCTTGTTTAACTACAACATATTTAAAAACAAACAAATCTTTATTAAGCTCGTCTTTGACTGTTTCTAAATTATAGTAGTCAGTTACAACCGGCAAAGCATTATTAACCATGTCAACCTCAGTATCCTGTTCCGTCCAAAAGGGATTATTAATGGTGAGAACCCAACGCTTTAACTGTTTGGTTCTTTCGGTATCAATTTCATTTTCCATAATAATCCCCTTTTAATAATAACCGCCGTTACGCGTTACGCAGTGACGGTAGGTAATACTAACTACCGTCACGCCAGCGGCTTCGCCGCTTGGCGTGTGTCGTTATGCAGCAAGTGTGCCGGCAAAGCATATATAACTGTCTCGGTGGCACGAAGTTTACGAAGTACATTAAGTTTACGCTTTTGCTGTTTACGTAATAACTTGAAGTCTTTTTTAAGTTCTCTGATAACAAACCTTGTGTTTTTATTGAGAATACCAATCTTAAGCAAGTAGTCTTTTAAAACATCATGATTTATCTCTTTGAAAAACTTAGGCGGTAGTTGAGTATCGCTTTCTTTCATGGCAGATAAAATATCTATGTTCTCAAAGATAAGCGCAAGCTTCTCTTTATGAAGGGTAACAAAATCTAATTCTTCCATATATTCAACTCCTTCTCATTGTCTTGTTTAAACAGAGGGTATCTTTCACACTTAGCAAGCATATCTGCTTTGCTGTTGCTTGTAGGTGCAGCAAGTTTAGTGTGGAAGTTATCTTTCATTCCATAGTAAAAATATTCCTTACCGCTGAAGCTGTCGACACACTCATAAATATTTCCGATGTGTGTATACTGCGTTTTGACTGCTTCTGACAAGCTGCCTGTATCTTTGTATCTCTGATATGGTCTTACTCCGGCAAACTCCAAACAAGTCCATATAATTTTAAGTAAGCTACCACTCTTATCGTAAAAGTCCTCCTTGTATTGTACCTCAATTAGTTTGTCGGCAAGTGAGCGGAATCTCTTATCGGCACTATCATCAATTTGGGTGTCGGCCCACATTTGAACTCCAACTTTTCTTTGTCTTTCAATGTATCTCAAAAAGTAATCGGCAACTCTTTCGCTTGTCATTGATTTTCGGCTATCAAGTTTTGATTGTATTTCAGGCATAAAGATTTTGGCATAAGGCAAGAGGTATGCTACTTCATGTTTACCGTCATAGAGTCCGATTTTGTCAAACTGAAGTTCCATTGAAATTCTTGGTTTGTAGCCTAAGCCCTTTGCGATAAAAGTTTCCTCAACGACATACACAAGGTGTTTAACATGAACTTCTAAACTCAGGTTATTCCAACCGCCCAGTCGCAGTTTATCTATTTCTTTTTTGCATACCTGCAAGTCTTCTATTGAGCGGGGCGGGAGCATATACTCTGTTGCAAAATGGGCAAGCAAAGTTGTCTTTCCGACTCCACGTTCGCCCACTACATAAGTTAAGTAATAAGTCTTATCAATCATATAAACCTCTCATAAAAAATAAAGGGAGCAGAAATATCCACTCCCTTAACTTGTACCATCCTCATTTCTTTTTGGGTGGTGTTTTGTTGTTACTCGGCAAGTTATCGCTAATAAATATTGACTGTCTTCTTGCTGCGTTTGACATATGAGAATAAGCACTTCGCTGACCCTTGCGATAAGACATCTTTTCTTTTGAAGAGAATTGCTTGCCGAACTCTCTTTTCTCTTCCGTTGACATGGGTATAAATTTATTGTCTGTCATATATTACTCCTTGTTTTCCATTTTAGCGGCAAGCAACTCAACAATGGTATTTGTGGCTCTTGGCAGGAAGTAAAAGTATTCGTGGTCGTTAAACATCTTAAGCACCACAGCCACATAAGGCTCACCGGTTTTTTCACTTATTCGCTTTTCAAGTGCAAATGATTTAATCGGCTCAACATTAAGCTCTTTACAGGTTTGAATTAACTCAACAACCTCTTTTTCACACCACACATCAGCAGACTTGTCATTAATAAGCTCTACTCTCACAAAGTGATTTTTTCCACCCTTCTTAGATTGTTTTGAGATAATCTTTATCTCTTTTGCAACTGCATTCAAATTTTTCATTTTACCTTTCTCCTTAATTTAATTTTTAAACCGCAGAAACAAGTGTCGACCCAAGTTCCTTTTGGTCTGGTGGGGCTTTTCAGGCTAACCCCAAGCGTAAAAAGTTAAGACAAAACATACGAACCCGTAATAACAAAATATTGACCCTGAGCAAGACTGAAACTTGCACCATACCAAATGACTTGGATAACACCGATATCAACATTCACAAAAACACGAACAACCCCTTGCTGTTTAACAGAGCCACCCCCGTCAACAACATATGCCGAAAGCCAACCAGAAAAAGCATTAGTCAATTTCATATCCGGAGTATACTCGAATAAAGCCGAGCCACCACCGACATAAACAGTATTACTGCCGGGAACACGAGCACAACCGGAAACAAGAGTCAACCCACTACTAACATCACGATATATCCCCAGTTCTGAATAATTAAGGGCTGAGTAAATATTTGAAAAATTATCTTCACGAATTAAGTTAAAACTTTCGTTAACATGACCGGACAAGACCCCTGTATCAGTTTCACCTATCCACCAGTTATTATTTTCACCGACATATGGTGTTAAACCATCTTGTCCGTTAACACCATCCTTGCCATCGGATACTGTGATCCTTTCAACGCCAAACTTATCATCCAACCACACTCTGCCGTCGGGATAAAAGATATATATACTTGCTACTCCAAAGAATAGGGCAAGTACTGAACATAAAACCGTAACAAAAACTTTCATTTCTTTTTACTCCTTTTAGTGTATAAATTTTGCTTTTTGTTTTCAGGGTATCGGGGAGCTGAATACTTATGCTGCAGTTCAATATGTTTCTTTTCGTAATCAAGTTTAGCTCGGTATGCAGCCTTATTGTTCATGCGCTCCTGCATAGAGCGCTCGTTATAATCCTTTCTATCAAGCTTGCGATTCTTTCTAGCATAGCTTTGTTTCTGACCGTCACGGACAGCCCCCATGCCTTCAGAAACAAGCGGCCCCACTAACATTTGCCACATATTATCACTCCTTTTTTGTTCATTCTGTAATGCTTGCATTTTTAACATATTGTCACTAATCTCATAGTGAGGGCGGGCACTCGGTTGAGAATTATAGTCTTTCTTTTCATACCTGCCTTTTATGTAATTAAATTTCATAAACTGTCTCCTTTTAAAAATAGTAAGGGCTATAAATACGACGGATTTCCAATTCAGCAGAAGCTTCCTTACGAAGAGAACCAAACTCAAAAGAAAAACCAAGTGAAGCAACTGAGGATTTAAAGGTCAAATCAAAGGTAACGAGATTGTAACCCATAGCTGTAAAGTTAATATTGGAGCCCTGTGCGCCGTAATAAACAAAGCTAACTGGACTATATAGGGATTGACCGGGACCCATTCGTAAGTATAAATGCAAAGTGCCTTCGATATAAAAATCGACACCTGAGGGTATGAAGTTCCAATCAAATAAATTTGAAAAATCAATAAACCCTACACCACTCGAAGAGAGAATACTTATCGTAAAAGCCTCACTTGCAAGCCAAGCGTTTTCCAAGACCAAGACAGACGAAATGTTTTTAAACTGAGGATAAAACCGTACATGATTAGTTACGAGAAACCCGTTGAAATTAAAAATAACATTACTGCCCATAATTGACCAGCCGTCAAAGGCAAACCCTAAAGGTGGTGCAACTGCTGGCAAGTTGCTGCCGGTCAGGTAGTTACGAGTTCCAAGCACAGCACGCTTAACAGTAAAAAGAGAATTATCCTGATTATAGAAATATAAGAAAACATGAGTTTCGGCAGAATCAAGAGTAGTCCCTTCAAACTGAGGTTCAATAAGTCTCAAATTAAAACCGTTTTGCAAAAAGTAAGAGCGAATATAATTTTGATACATCCCATAAGTTGGTATTGTGACATTAAGCTCGGTTCGGTCAGAATAGAAAATTAAATCAAAACTGATACTCAAAGAAGCAAGAGTTTCATTATTTGACCCATTTAAAGTAATAGGAAAAGTTCCCCAAATGCGACCTGCATTAAAATTAGCAAATACCGGAGTATTATTCACAATCAAATCATAACTATTTGTTAGACCATTAAAGGAAGTGTTGGCAGGAAAAAACTTTGAAAGCTTGTCAGGTGTGTAAATAAGTTGATCGTTAGCTTCTAAGCCAGATATGGTATAGGTATAAACATTTTCATCTTCAAAGGCTTGTCCTTCGCCGGAGCGGCCAAAGGTTTCATTTTTAATTGAATATTCAGAAACTAGAAAAAACCCAAGAACACTTACTAGCACAAGAGAAAAAAGAAGCGCCAAAAAGATTTTCCAATTAAATTCCTCTATATCCGTCATATCAACCTCCAAACAACTTAAGTGTAACATTATTAAGTGTGACAAAATTTGTATCTAAACTATCTGCATAGCAGAACAGCACAGTCTGCCAAGGCGAATATATATACACACTTTCAAATTCAAGACCTCTCAGAAAATCATGGTCAAGTCCATAAATCAAGATGCCGGAAGAAGATAAGCGAAAGTCGTTAAGAAGTATGTTTACAGTTATTTTTACATTCTCAAAAGCTCCAAGATAATCAGCCAAGGCTTTGTTGATTTTGGCTGTGCATAAGAAATCGTCAGAGCCGTATTTAGTATAGTCAAAAGCTGAGACATCAAGAGTGACACGACCAAAGGCTTTCCAGTAAGATGAAGTTTCACCTATAAGGCTAAATTCCGTGTCACCCAAAACTTGTCCAAATAATGATTGCGAAGCTGTCACAAGACCATTTGCAGTTTTGTTTATTGCAACTTTAATAAAAACATAATCAGAAGTATGATTAGTGATAAGCTCAAAGTTAGAGCCACCATCTTCAGACATATAGATATCAAAGAAAGGCGAAAGGTCAACTCTCAAAACCTGCTGACCATATGGCAACGAATTTAAGGTACTTACAAGGTTGGCAAGCACCAGCCAAATATCCGAATAAATTCTACCAGTGATAAAGCCAACGCTAACTTTTTCAATAGGCTCAGCTCTTTGCTGGATTTTGATAAACTTGCCGTCAATGTCATATAAAAAAGAATTGCCGAAGTTTAAGGGATTTGTAGCTTGGTATGAGACACCATTTGAAGCGGTATTGTAATATTCAATATCCTTGCGATTATTTGTTAGGCTTACACGAAAAGCTGGGTTGAATATGAGGTCACCAAGAGACTGTCCGGGCATGGGCTCAACCTTAAAAGAAGGTTTTACTCCTACAAACTGAATGCCTGTGCCGACAGTACCTGCAGCAATAGACTGACTGTCATAATACTTTAGATTATAGTCAAGCACTTCCTTTCCGTTCTTGTTTTCATTTGTATAGTAATTCAAGTTCATATGATAAGACTCATCCTCATCCCAAGTCATTTCATCAATAAATGATGAGCCGTGAGTGTTATTCAGTTTTGCAACATTCAGCAAAAACATAATTGAAAGTGTATTAAATATAACACTCACAATTATGACAAAGATAAACGATATATTTAAAACCTTCATATCAGTTAAACACTCCTCTTAAGAAATTCCACTTCTCAACTAAATTGGCAATCCACTTTAAGCTTTCACCTATCCATTTAATAAACTCTCCAAACCAAGTAACCAACTGGCCCATAAGAGCCACAAGCGTGGGAGCGAATACGAGTCCAATAATAATTAAAAGTAAAATCAACCACCATTTCATATTTACTCACGCTCCCACTTCTTACGCACCATAGCCGCATACTCACGACTAATCAAATGCTTGTATGTGTTATGTATCTTGTTGCCGTCCCACTTTTCAACGTTGGCTTTCCCATAAATCTTGCCAAGCATTTGTTTTTGGTCGGAGTAATAGCAGGCAAAACTACCCCCGTCTACAAGTGCCGTTGCCTTGTGGTAAGGTGTAATATGTTGATTATTTCGTTTGTGGTAACCCGTTGTAGCGTTGCCGTCCGTTGTCATGTTTTCAATAGTAGATTTGCCCGAATAATCAGGGCGGATTTTGGGTGAGTAATAACTATTCATTTCACTTCGTATAATCTTCCTCGCTTTCTTTGTTGTAGACTTCGGCTTAAAGCCGGAGGTAAACATTTTAGGCATATTCTTTACTCCTTAATTTAATTTTCGTTTGTATCAGACTCATTAATTAGAGGATTTTTCTTTCCAATTGCTTCCCAATCAATAAAGTGCTGTGCCTCGTCTGCTCCAAAGTAATAAATAAACTTATGTGCGGCTTTCTCGTCTACTGCCTCACCTTTCAGCAATTTCTCAATCTCGGAAACATCAACCTCCATTTCCTTTGCCAAATCTAAAGCGGTTATTTTGCGCTCCTTCAAAAATGCTTGTAGCAACTGTATTTTAATTTTCATTTCTAAACTCCTTGTTTTTTAGTAGGCAAAAAATATATGCCTCTATCTATAAGCACGAAAATGGCAAAAGTTAAGCCCCTTTTATAAAAATCTTTTCATTTTTTTGTAAATTTTTGAGAGCCTATCTAAAATAGCAGGCTTGCTCACCCCTTCATCCTTTGCAATTTCAGTTATCGTTTTGCCGCTATAAAAAATCTTTTCAATTAAATCCTGTTGTTGCGGTAAGAGCTGAGATATGGCATACTTCAATTTTTGTTCTTCTTCCTCTTTGATGATGTTTTCAACAATATCACTGTCGGGATCTTCAAACTCAATTCCGTTATCATTAAAAACAGTCATTGAAATATGACGCCTTGTTTCTTTCCAGTGATTACGTTTTTCCATTTGCTCAATTTCTTTATGAATTTCGTAAACCTCATACGTAACATCGACTGTGTTTTTAGTTCCGTCACAGAACCTATAAATTATCTGTTTCATTTTTAATCTCCTTAAATTTTCTAAATTTGTTGGAGCGTAAAAAACACCCCACGAACAATCTCGTGAGGCCCTGAAACAGCATTAAAAAAGCCGTGCAAAATAGAGCAATCAAAAGATTGTTCTACCTCACACGGCTTGTGTGGTCTTTGCCACGCCTATGAAAAGGTGTCAGCGTTATAAGTGCGCTTATGCTACTATCAAATAACGCCCATATTGAGTTATTATTTATTGATTTACTGCGCTATGTTCCGGTGGAGCCCGTGCCATAATTAGTTCCCCCTTTTCATTAACTTTTACATAATTCCATATTTTGCATTTAGGGCACTGGACTTTTATTCTCTTAAAAACACCACTGAAAAGTGTGTGCCCACATTCTCTACAAGACACAACGATTTCAAATTCTTGTTTGGTGTTTTGTTGATTTATCATCCGATACTCCCTGTAATTGATTTTATAAAATGTTAGGAACTAGCGAACACTCTAAGTAAAAAAATAGGTTTCATGTAACATAAAACCTTTATACGACATTACGTCGCACTTTGCTTATTATTTCTAAATCTATCAGTCTATACGACATTGACTCTGCCGAGGCTTTACATTTGTCCGCCATAACTTGAATAATTCCAAGGATTCTGTCATTCTCACTTCGCCCAGAAAAAATATCACTGTTAAAAAGTGTTTGAAAAGTTTTAAAAATTATATCACGTGGCATAAGTAATGCAGCAGCAAAATGGTTTGCGTGTCTTTCATGTTTTTGTGCCGGTGTCATTTTTTTGAAACTGCCATATTCATATGGCTCCCACGCCTCACAACTTGTCACACTAAACCCCTTTGGGTGGCAGACATAATGTCCGCACTCGTGAGCAACAGTGAATTTCTCTTTATAATCATCCCTCTCGTCAAGTATGTACTGGTCTATTATAATAGTGTTGGCCTTAATATCTATTTCATAAGGCTTGTACTTTTCAAGCAATTCCTCTTTAGATGGCAACGGCTCTATTTTTGTATTAAAAGAACACGGCCACACCCAATAGGTGCAATCCGTGAAAAAAGTAACCCCATCAATTTTTCTTGTTGGTGTCAAATATTTCCAGTCAAATGTTATACCAAGTATTTTTTCAGCATAATCATAGACATCCATTGGCTTTAATTCTTTTAGCCTTGTCGGGTCGTATTTTAGATTTTGTTCGTCAGCAAGTTTTTCAATTTGGTCGAACGAATACTCGTAGACTTCCACATTAACCTCCGTTTTTCTTTCGCTCTTCCAAAATTTTAATAACCTCTTGCCAAACATCATTATCGGCATTCATATCACGAGCAGTTCTTAAAGCAACTCTACAAGCTTCAGTATTCATTATGTAATTAGGTAAATCCGGCGAAACAGGAACAATGTTTCCTTTTGTTTTTACCTTAGCAGCCAAATCATACATTTTCTGAGTATCTTGTTCACTTAAAAGCAACTTCTTTGCGATTATGTTAAGTTTTTCAAGTTCCGGTGGATAGCGATAACCTTTTTCTAAATCACTCATGTAGGCGGGCGCAATACCTACCATTTCGGCAAAACCACGCAAGTTAATGCCTTTCTCTTTTCTTTTTGTTTCTATGAATTGCCCAAATTCATTATTCATATTTTTGTATCCCTCTTTTAATTTTGGTTGTTGTTTTTTACAACTTCATTTCATTTTTATTTACAATTTTTCACAATTTTTTATTGGGGCTTCAATTCTTTTTAACATAATGTACATATATCTGTTACTTACATCTTTTGCGTTGACTTAAAGCAGAACCAGCAACGCTTTTGCTTGTCTTACTGGTTCGTCCGTCTCGCAAAACTGCTGACGCTTTGCTTGCAACACTCTTGCTGGTTGTTCTACAACCACTGCTACACTTTTTTGGCATTTATACCTCCTTTAAAGAAAATACTGATTATCTCTTGACACGTGTTCGCAAATTCCTTACAATGAGTATACATCATTGTTATGGATGGTGTCAAGCAAAAAGATAAATATTTTAATTTCTTTCGGCACGCTCCTTCTCGTCTTAAATGAGAGTATCACAGTCGGCACAAGCTGTAAAGGGTAAATGCACGGCAGTGCCGCCCTTTACAGCTTGCTTGACTGTGTTTTGGGCTAGTTAAGACGATAAGGCAGCAAAGTGTTTGTCGCAAATAAAGGAGTATTCAAAGATGAAAAATGCAGTAATTTACGCAAGGTTTAGTTCTCACTCGCAAAACGAACAAAGCATTGAAGGACAACTAAAGGAGTGTTATGCTTTTGCGGAGCGTAATGGGTATAAGGTTATACATGAATACATTGACCGTGCTTTGACCGGAACGACTGACAAGCGTCCGGAATTTTTGCACATGATTGAGGACAGCAAACGCAAGCAGTTTCAGTTTGTAGTCTGCTATCAGTTGGACAGGTTTGCAAGAAATCGTTATGACAGTGCAACATATAAAGCGAAGTTAAAAAAGAATGGTGTGAGGGTCTTGTCTGCAAAAGAAAACATAACCGATGACGCAAGCGGTATTCTTATTGAGGGAGTGCTTGAGAGTATGGCTGAATACTATAGTGTTGAGTTGTCGCAAAAGATTAAGCGGGGTATTTCTATCTCTGCAAGCAAAAATCAATTCTTTGGTGGCAGTGTGCCGTTTGGATATAACATTGAAGACAAAAAGTATGTTGTCAACGAGGGCGAGGCAAATTATGTTCGTAAGATTTATGAGATGTATTTGGGCGGAAAGACAGAAGCGGAAATTTGCCGCTACATGAATGAACAAAGAATTCTCACAAAGGCTGGCAACAACTGGAATAGGACTAGCCTAAAAAGAATTTTAGTTAATCGTAGATATTTAGGATACTACCTATTTCAAGACAAAGAAGTTAAAGATGGTATCCCTAAAATCATTGACGAAGATTTATTTGAGCAAGTGCAGTCAATTTATGAAAAAAGCAAACTTGCTCGTTCTCACAAAAAGGCAAAAGATAGCTATATTCTCACCACGAAACTGTTTTGTAGTATGTGTGAACACGCAATGACCGGAATGAGTGGAACAAGCCATATGGGCAACAAACATTTTTATTATCGTTGCACTGATGCTAAAAAGGGGTGCAAGAAAAAGACAATTCTCAAAAGCATTATAGAAGATGCTGTTATTGCCGATGTCTTGTTACTCCTTAACGACAAAGTTGTTGATGATTTGGCAAAAGAACTATATTCCATGTTGCAAGAAGAGCTAAAGAGCGGCAACTTACTAAGGCTTGAAAGGCTATTGGAAGACAGTAAGAAATCTATGGAAAACTTACTGACTGCAGTTATGAAAGGTAAAGGCTCAGACTTAATACTTAACAAGCTGCAACAAGTTGAGCTTGAACAGAAAGACTTACAGGAGCAAATTAAACTTGAAAAGAGCGGTATGCTTGATGCAACATTACCCGAAATCCGCAGGCATATCAAAAGGTTTAAGCACCTTGACTATACGATTACAGAGAACCGCCAAGCCCTTGTAGACACCTTTGTAAATAAGGTTTGGCTATACGATGAAGGAAAAGCAAAAATCCGCTACAATGTAACGGATTTTTGTAAAACCAATAAAGGTTCGTTTTATGACCGAATGGTGGAGAATATCGGAGTCGAACCGATGACCTCCTGCTTGCAAGGCAGGCGCTCTAGCCAGCTGAGCTAATCCCCCAAACTTCAAATTGATAGGTTAATAATATCATTATTTATACCTAATGTCAACAGAAAAATTAACCATAAATTGACTTTAATTTACCTTCTTTTCATGACACATAAAATATGATATAATTAGGCCATAAATAAGGAATTTGAAAAAGAATATTCAGACTATATCAATGCTCACATCACAGCAGTAGGTCAAGCTTATGAGCTGATGATTAAACACGGCATTATAGAACATACCCCAGAACTTGATAAACAAATAAAAGACCATGATTGGTCCAAATTTGAAAAAGCGGAGTTCTTTTTCTACGCTCAAAAATTTTACGGTTCGCCCCAAGAGCTTAACAGAGCAGGCTTTCACGCCGCTGAACAAAGACACTACGTAACACACAAGCATCAAGAGCCCCGGAAACCTATAAGTCCGGAGATGCAGCACAACTAATCCCTGAACCAATCTTTAGGAAACATCGGCGTGCCGCTGAATGCAGCATCAGCCAGCGGATAGCTATACTTAATCACCATCTCCCTGCGCAGCATCTTAAGCAGCAAGGCGCTGTACTTTTGATGCTTATGTTTCATTATACCCAATCGTGAAGAAAAAATATCCTTTGAAAACAAAAGAGGCTCCATTGTCTCCTTTACTCTTCCGCCGTTTTTAATTATTGGTTTTAGCATAATCTTTCTCCCAATTTAAAACATTTTTTCAACAGCCCGAAGTTGGATTGATTATACCACATATCCAAAAAGTAAACAAATAATTTTAAATAAATTTTGTAAACGTGCAAAAATGTATAAAATTCGACATTAATATATGTTACTATTTCATTTTAGACTGCTTAAAGTTTTTAACTGCTCCGACCCATTCCTTTTATATAAGCCCTTCAGCCTCATTTTATAAAACAAAAAAATATATTTGAACAAAGTCAAAATTTATGCTATAATACACGCACGGTAACAAACTTAAAACCCCTCCCCTTGCACCACCAACAAAACCTTTTCACCTTTTATGTCCTGGTAGTTAAATGGATATAACAGACCCCTCCTAAGGGTCAGTTGTGGGTTCGATTCCCGCCCGGGATACCATATAAATTAAGCGTTAGGTCTTGTTCATTACAAGAGAAAGAGGTGACTGTGAAAAAAACAACTCTATATATTATTCAAGGCTTTATTGGTTCTGGCAAAACCACCTTTTCAAAAAAAATGGCAGTTGAAACGGGAGCAGTACACTTAAATACAGATGAATTAGTTATTAAACTCTTTGATAAAAAAGATTTAGAATCAGATTGGGAAAAATGCTTTGATGAAACCTGTAATATATTATTGCAGAAAACAAAGGAGTTTTTGAATAGTGGCAAGAGTGTAATTTTGGATATGGGCTTTTGGCATAGACCTGATCGGGATTATGCGAAGTCAATGGCTAGAGAATGCAATTCTGATTTTAAGCACTATTATTTATATGTACCAGACAATATATTAAAGGAAAGAATTGTTAGTGACCGTCCATTTGAATGGGCAGAAAAACACTTGAAAAACTTCGATAAAAATAAAAAAATGTTTACTCCACCAGAAGCTGATGAAGAAGCAATAACCATAAATAATTTTTGATTTCTGCAGACACTATACCATTCTTACACCAAAACCAACACTGCAGCAAATTAGGATTCTATCATCTTTAATATTTCTTCGGCTATAAATCGCTGCCCTTTTTCATTGAGGTGTATGCCGTCTGTGTGCATCAAGCTTTTTAAATTATGGTGCCACAAAAGCTTTGAACGTATATCCAAAAGCTTACAGTCGTTTTCTATTGCAGCTCTGGTAACTTCATTGCTAAAGACCTCCTGATGCCTGTGTATAACATTAACATCACCTCTAAAAAACTTTAATAGCTTTTTACCGTCATATTTTTTGGATAAAATATTTTTAAAATAATTCTTAGAGTCTATAGGAATAAGATTAACCAAAACAGGAGTTACCCCGCTATCTTTTAACAGGGTAATTTTGTTGTTTAGCATGGTTATAAATTGGGCCAGGTTTGTCTTGCAGTCATGCGGAAAGTCCGGATTTTCGGCAACCTTTTCCCAATAATAATCACTGTCGTTTCCGCCAAGAGCAATAACGGCAATCCGCTTTTTGCCGCCGCTGCACGCTTCCAGATAACGCTCTAAGGTGCCCTTGTCACAAACGCGTTTCAATGTTTGACCAAAAACAGAATAATTTTTTATTTCTATCCCCAGCTTATCAGAAATTACAGAAACTGCGTTGTGCGGTAGTCGCGTAGGCACAAGATTATTAAACACATAACCTAAGGCCAACGAATCACCGAATATTGAGATTTCACAATCTTTACTTGTCATTTTAACCCTCCTTAAAAATGTCAACAGTATTATAGCATCGGGGCATCAAAAACGTACTCCATTATAAATTTAAATTGTATGCAAAATTTTTCCATCCGATAGAGTTGCAGAAAAGCAACTCTACTGTCGGTAGAGTGCGTAACTAAAACATTGTCCGGATAAATTCCGGACCTTTTGCTCGCATAAAACTTATTAGATTTTAATGGATAAATTATCACTGATTTCTAAACCTTTTACGCTTTCATTTATATTATTTGAAAAATTTTCTTTGTAGGCCTGTGGCAATAAGTTTTTTAATAAAGATATTTTTCCGGTTAACAAATCATTGTCAACAATTATTATTGTATGTGCCACTGCATTTCTTAATTCAATAAGCTGTTCAAGCTGTTCATAATTAAAATATTTTTCAAGAACATCTTTATTTCTCTTAATAATTACACTAAATAATTGTCTGTTGAGTACCTCATAATCAGTTTGCTTGTTATGTCTAAGAATAATTGCTCTTAGATATTCTTCAAACATAGAAAAATATTTAAACAAATTAAAAATCAATCTTTTGTCATAGCGATATAGCTGCGACAAGCTTTCCCACGTTGTTTTAATATTATACTTTTCTAAAATAATAAAATACTCGTTATATTTCTCTTCGCCTTTAACATAAAGCCATTTTTCTATCTCTTCTTTGTTTTGTTCATAATCAATAATTTTATCTTTTATCCCTTTCATTTTCTCTCCTATAATTATTTATCTCTTTAATAAACACTTCACAAGATGAAATTTTTGTTGGGTCATTTTCGGATTTTCTCTTCTCCTTTGCTTTTGCAGGAATTATTTTTTCTTCAATTAATTTTCTTTTATCATTCGAATTAAACTGTTTAAAATTATTAAAGGTATCAAAATGTTTGCTTGGCAGAGAATTCCAAGTAAACTCATTTTTTTGAAGTATTTCAGATTTATTATTTCTTCGGACTATTTGGTTTTTATTTGGGTCTATAATAACAAAATCAATATGAAAGGGTTTATCATCCTGACTATTTTTAAGGGTAATAGCCGTTGTAGAATTTTCAAATTTTTCGTGCTTATTTTTAATACTATCAAAAGCTTCATAAAAATCATTCTTTATTTTTGTCGGATTATCAAACTTTTGTTTTGTTTTATTATACTCTTTTGAGTTATGTGTCAACAATATCTGATAATCCAGATCATATTCACCGTTTAAATCGCTCATCATTGTTCCCCACTTGCCGGAGCCGACAAGGCTATCAGAAAATATATATTTATCTCTTACTTTTTTTCTCAAATCTTCAATAATCTTTTTTGCTCTCCCTCTTGCAAGACGGCATTGTTTTTTTGATATTCTCTTCACTTTTTCCATTTCTCTTCCCTCCTCCAAATTATATCACACAAACAAAAAACCGGCTAGTTTATGAGCCTTTTTTTAATATCTGCAATAATGAATTGAACAATTAAAATCAATGTGATATAATAACAGCATAATAAGGAATTTATAAATGGATAAGAAAGTACAAAATGTTTTAGAGTTTTATAAACTTACCAATAAGCTGAAAAATATGGTCCGCACAGGCTGGAAGCAGTGGGAGGTTTCGGCCGAACGGGTTGAAAGCGTTGCTGAGCATGTCTACAGCACAATTATGTTAGCCCTGGCCATTAATTCAGAATTTAATACTGCCCCCCCCCACTCGATATTAAAAAGGTTATATTAATGCTGGCCGTTCACGAGCTAGAAGAGATTATTATACGCGACATTACTCCATTTGACCACATAAGTGCTGAACAAAAGAGTAATGCCGGAAGAAAGGCTGTCATACAGATTCTTGAACCCCTTGCTAAAAAAGATGAGATAGCGACAATAGTATGCGAGTTTGAAGAAAGTAAGACGCCTGAAGCAAAATTTGCAAAATGGATAGATAAGCTGGATTCCTGCCTACAATGCAAATTATACGATATGGGCGGCTGTATTGACCCAAAAAACCCACAAATTGCCAATGAGAGGGCGGGCTTGCAGGAAAATAACGGCAACAAACCTTCGGACTTATGGATTGAGCGTCAGATCAAGGTTAATGATTTTGACGAAACTTTTACTAAAATTGCAAGGGAGGCCCGCAAAGACCAAAATTGGAAAAGCCGAAATTTGACCAATCCGTTTTCAAAAAAATAAATCTAAACAGCTCAATCCATTATTGGGCTGTTTTTTATTGGTTAATATGGGCGATTTTGTTTCACGGCATAAATCAATATGGACCATTTTGTATGTTTCACAGAAAAATTGACCGATTTTTGCCGGCGAACACATGGTCGGCATATATAAACCTCTGAGTCGCATACAAAAACACCCCTAAAACCGCGTGTTTTAGGGGTGTTTCACAGCAGTCTCACCGGTCGGGAATTTTTATCAACAATACTCTAACTTTTTATCAAATGCTGCTCTATTTCTTTCAAATCACCCTCAGTAAGTCCCGGTTTACCCAGCCCCTGCACAAGCCACAAGCCGCTTGTTTTTATCTTTTCAATTGGGCTGTAGTTACCAAACCAATTACTGCCGGGTCCGCATTGTTTACAGCTTGACACGGTTCCAATAAGTTTTTCTTCAAATTTAAGCCGCTTGCCTACCAAGTCCATTTCAATTAGCCTGAAATAAAAATTCTTTTGCAAATACTCTGAAATCTGTTTCTCTATTTTACTCTCAAATTCTTTATTTATCACTTCTTTATACTTTTCTTTATTGACCTTTGAGGTGGGGTTATAATTCCAAATCTCAAGATAGGAACTATTTTCCCTGTTCAATATTGCCCGCCCGATATTCTTCCTGAAAATGCTCTTGCTTTTGTTTTCCTTAAAAAAGTGCTGAGAAATTCTTCTTCTCAGTTTATTTTTGCCTGTATGGGTTCCTATACGCACAACCCTATCGCCGCCGTGCCCCATTTCACCCTTTTCATATAAAATATATATACCATTCAAAGGCATAGCGGCAGGGTCCGACTTAAAATCAAAAACCTTTCCGTATCTTAAAATGTTATGTAACTTCTCACACATTTCCATACAGGCATTATATCATAAAAATAAAGAAACGGCTATTTATTAAACCGTTTCTTAAGGTTTTAGACGTCAACTTTAGTCTTTGATGCAACCTTGTCTGTTTCGTTTTTCCTAAATTTTATTGTGGCAAGCTTACTTACCAGAGCAGTCATGCCCATGTGCACAAAATATGTCAAAGCAGCCATACCGGCAAGGAAGCCGACATGAGCCCAACCTAGAGACACATATCCAAACACCGCAACAGGCAGGAACAAATAAGTAATTGCCAAAACGCCCGAAACAGCCAGCAAACACGAGAAGAACATAATAAGCCTAAACTTGTCAAACGGCCGGCAGAGCCTAAACAGAATTACAATTCCGCCAATCAAGAGCATAAGCGAGCATAGCGTTGCAAATTCATTGGCAGTCATGGGCAGAAACCTGACAAACACGTAACATAATATTCCGTTAAGCGTAAGCGTAAGAGCTGCCGGGAAGGCTTTAACAGTAAGGTTGGTCATAAAGTCGCCTTTTATACGCTGCTTGTTTTCTTGAAGCGCCAGCATGAATGACGGTATACCAATTACAAAAAGCTCCAGAAGAAGTAATTGATTTGGGTTTTGAAAAGGGAACCCCGTTGTGGTAAAGAAACAGAATATTGTCAAAAATATTGTAAAAAAGGTTTTCATTAAAAACAGTGAGGACGATTTTGCAATATTGTTTACCACCCTTCGGCCTTCGGCCACAATGCTGGGCATAGACGCAAAATTACTATCGCGCATTACTATACTTGAAACATTTCTGGCCGCCTCACTGCCGTTTGCCATAGCAATTGAGCAGTCGGCTTCTTTAAGCGCAAGAATGTCGTTTACACCGTCCCCCGTCATAGCCACCTTGTGTTTGTTGTCTTTCAATGCCTTTATTATAATTGCTTTCTGTTCGGGGCTGACACGCCCAAAGACTGAATACTTAAGCGCAGCCTTATATACCTGTTTATCTGTTTTTCCTTCAAGGCTTATGAATTTGTTGGCGTTATATATTCCCACTCTTTTACTAATTGCGCTCACCGCCACAGCATTGTCACCGCTGATTATCTTAATCTCAACATCATTATCATTAAACCACTTTATAGTTTCAATGGCGTCAGCTTTTATATTATCCTCTATCACAACAATGCCAAGGGGCGTTCTCTCCGCCTCAGGTAAGTCTTCACCGCCGATTTCACCACCCATTTCACACAACATAAGCACTCTTGCCCCTTCATTTAGATAGCCTTCCATTTTCTTTTTTAGGCGGGCAGGAATAGTCTTTAGCACAAACTCAGGGGCCCCCAGAACGTATGTCTTGCCGTCAATGCTGATTGCCGCAAGCTTTTTGTCGCTGCTAAACTCCATGGAGGCAGAGGCTATTTCCTCTCGCTTGCCGCAAAAGTCAGAAAGCGCTTTTGAGGTCTGGTTTTGGGTTTTGAGGTTATAGTTCATAATAGCTATAGTTTTCATAATCTCGTCAAGCTTGTGTTTAGCAAGCGGAATAATCGTGTTTACCTTCATTGTGCCGTCGGTAATAGTCCCCGTTTTGTCAAGGCACAGCACAGTGGCCCGGGCCAGCATTTCAATGCTATATAGGTCCTGAACAAGCGTACGTTTGCGGGCAAGCTTAATAATCCCCACTGCAAGAGCTGTACTCACCAGCAAAAACATGCCGGCCGGAATCATTCCTATCATTGAAGTAGAGGTGCTGCCTATAGCTTCAACATAATCTCCGGGTCCGCTATAGAACTTTTTAAGAAAGGTTCCCACAGCCAGCGGCAGGATTATAATACCTATCGACTTAATTACTGTGCGCACAGCTCTTAAAATATCACTCTCGGGTGCCTTGCGTTTTTTGGCTTTTGCCACAAGCGTGGTCGAATAGTTCTGCTCACCTACTCCGTCAGCTTTCACAATGCATGTTCCGCTGACCACAAAACTGCCCGCCAAAAGCTTATCGCCTACAGATTTTGTTATAGGACTGCTCTCTCCGGTAAGCAAACTTTCGTTTACTCTCATAGAGCCCTCTAAAACCACAGCATCGGTGCAAATCTGGTTGCCCAGCTCATAAATTATGATATCATCCAAAACCACTTTTGTTGCAGGTATCCTAACTTGTTTGCCGTCTCTTACCACAAGCGCAGTTGGCGCTGTAACCAACGATATTTTCTCAACCGTACGCTTTGCTTTAATCTCCAAAATAAGGCCTATCAAAAGGTTTGCAACAATTACCACCATAAACATAGTGTTTATAGGCTTACCCACAACAATCAGCGCCAAAAAAACACCGAAACACAGCATATTAAAGAAAGTAAAAATGTTGCCTGCAAAAATCTGCAGGTAACTCTTTGTTGACTTGGTCTTGCTCTTATTGGTCAGCTTCTCTTTTTCGCGCTGCAAAACCTGTGCTTCACTCAGACCCACAGACGTATCAACCTTAAACCGCTCACATATAATCTGAGGGACCTGTTTCTCTTTTTTATCGGCTGATTTATTTGATTTTGTGTTCTTGCTGTTTTTCATAAAAGCCCTTTTCTAATTATTTCAACATTTAAATTAGCTGTTTTCAGTTTAACAAAAACACACTTAAAAGTAAAGCAAAAGGACCCTGAACACAGTGTTTTAATCAATTTTTGACAATATAAAATTATATAAACTCTGCTTGGCTAAGTCAAAATATCCTCCCTAATATATCAGCAGTGAACAAATCACACTATTTGTTCACTCCAAATATATCATACCGCTTGCAAATTTGACCCGTACGATATATAATGGTTTTATGGAACTTGACCCTTGCAAAAAAATAGAGCAAAGTATAATCAAAAAATACCGCAAAACAATCTGGCGGCCTTTTGTGCATGCCATAAACGAATATGATATGATTAAAAAGGGCGACAAAATCGCTGTATGTATAAGTGGCGGAAAAGACAGCTCACTTTTGGCCAAATGCCTTCAGGAGCTTTTGCGCCACGGAAAAATAAAGTTTGAGCTGGTGTTTCTGGTGATGAACCCGGGATATCGCGACGACACCCTAAAACAAGTTTTTGAAAACTGCAAAAAGCTTAACCTTCCTATAACTATATTTGAAACACAAATTTTTGACATAGCTTTTGGCGCCGGTGGTTCGCCCTGCTATCTGTGTGCCCGAATGAGACGCGGATATCTTTATAAAAAAGCCCGCGAGCTTGGATGCAACAAAATCGCTTTGGGTCATCATTTTGACGATGTTATAGAAACCACTCTCATGAGCATGCTATATGGCGCTGAGATGAAAACCATGGTGCCAAAGTTGTTCAGTCAGAACTTTTTGGGTATGGAGCTGATACGCCCATTATACCTCGTTAAAGAAAAAGATATCATAAATTGGGGCAAAGCAAACAATCTGGAATTTATCCGCTGTGCCTGCAGATTTACCGAATGTGAGACAGGCAAAAAAACCGGTAAGCGCGCCGAAATAAAACGCCTGATAGAACAACTCAAAGAAATCAACCCTCTGGTTGATATTAATATATTACGAAGTTCTGAAAACATAAACACCGACACAATTCTGGGCTATCACGGCACCGGCGGCAGCAAAACTTTTTTGCAAAATTACGCTCTCAGGCGCCGCAAAGTTAACCAAGCTATCAAAGACGGCAAAACCTCTCTCGATGATAAAGATGAAGAATAAATAAAACTCACAACAACATAAATAAAGCGCTTGTTAAAAACAAGACCAAACTCCCTGTGAAACAATAGCATAAAATTCGCCAAAACCTCGGTCGACTGCACAGTCGGAGCATTTAAACCCTTTGGTCGCACACAAAAACCCACCGAAAACACTGTTTTTCAGCGGGTTCTTTACGTTTTTCCGACCAATCGGTTTAATTGTTTCACAACTGAATTGCCGATATGTTACTTAAGAAAAATCAAAGCTGTTATACGGCTTCTATTCGGGAGACTGAAATTCATGCGGCACATCTGTAGTAAACCTCAAATCTATTGCGGACACTCCCCCAAAATAATCTATCCTACCCTTACGCTCCCTAGCATTATCCAAGAAAATATCATTTCTTATCCTTTCTTGAGCCTCTTCCTCAATATCATATTTATCTTCAGCACTGGCATTTTGGTCCAGCCAAATCTCCTGCTTCTCCAACGACAAAAATTCCCATCCCCACGGCAATCCATTCTTTTGCAACATTTTACATCTCTCCTTATTATTAATTCTTGTGTTCATAAAAACCAGAACATTATAATTCCTTAATAAATTCAAACAAATCCGGAAACTTTTCAGGAAATTCCATAACAGCCTTATGGCTTCGTTCTTCGTTTGCCTTATCCATCTCAATTCCTTTGTTTTTTAAATAAGCATTCCTTTCTTCCTGAGTGAGCAAGGAGTCATGCTCCGCAAGCTCCTCCGGTGTCAGCAATTCAATTACAGGAGTAAAACCCGGCTCATCATTAAGCCCCCACCTCCCGTCATAATATCCTTCTTCCAACCTCTTTCCGAAGTCTTCCGTTGCTTTTTCTTTATCTGTTAACGGCTTATTCCACCCCCACATTAAAAAACCTTTCTCTGATTGATTTTTTATACATACATAATAGCACATTTAATAGAAAATGAAAAGAGAATTCATCTTTTTGGAATAGTCAACTATGGCATTTAAAGGCTCTACTTCTACGCTGCCCGCCTGTAAGCATGAATATATGCCCTCATTAAGCGGAAGGGCCAAAACAAAACCAGAATCAAGAAAATCTTCATTTCCATCATTATTTTCTTTCGTTTCAACACAATCTATAAATAACCAAATATACCTACTTATTCCTTTCTTTTTTGTAATTGTTTTATTCCTTGACGGATACTTCGTGCATTATTTGGTTTTAGCTCATAAATAGTCTTTGTTATATGATTTACGCCATCTAGTCTACCGCCTACAACTCTCATTTGTTTGTTTAACATAAACCCATTGTGTATCTTTGTGCCCAATATTGCCGTTGACTTTATAAACCCACTGCTTCTGTCAAGTCCTTTTACAAGATTCCATGCATCTTTAGTGAAGTCATCACTCTTTGCATAAGGGATATTATCGCTCGCAAAATAATAAGCATTTAATTGACACTTTCGTTTATCGGGTTATTCTTTATGAAAACAAAGTAAAAATAATCTTTCATCTCAAAGGTGGTCAAAAAGGTGAACTGCTGCTCAATCTGATATTCCCAGATTATCCAAATAATGAAAGTAACATAAATGAAAAAGAAAGCGCCGAAACACTTTCTTATTGCGCCAACATATGGTGTGCGTATACCCCTGATATGGTGACCCCAAGGAGAGTCGAACTCCTCACTCCGCCGTGAAAGGGCGACGTCTTAACCGATTGACCATGGGGCCGTATTTGTTTAGAGCAAGACACAAAAAACGTTCAAACTAAAAGGAGGGGATGAGTTCCGGTGCCAAGCTTTAAACACATACTTTAGTTTTGGGTTAAAAAACTAAAATGGTAGCGGCGGCTGGATTCGAACCAGCGACCTCACGGGTATGAACCGTACGCTATAACCAACTAAGCTACGCCGCCAAATGGTTGCGGGGACAGGACTTGAACCTGTGACCTTTGGGTTATGAGCCCAACGAGCTGCCGACTGCTCCACCCCGCGATAGGCCTTTTGGTGTAAAGGCTTTTTCATTTTACCCTAAAAGATATCATTTGTCAATGGTTTTATGTAATAAAACACGCATCTTTATGAGCTTATTTAGTTTTGAATATTACACTTTGTAGTATCAGTTTGCTTGCTAATTTGCATATTTTGTTATACAATAATAACAGGTATGGAAAAATTAAACTTAGCCAAAAATATATTGATGACACGTATACTGTCGCAAAACGCCTGTGAAGAGTTTAACAAGAAAGCAAACAAAAAGAGTTTGTTTCAGGCAAGTGAACGGGTCCTATTTTTGATTGAGCAATATTCCAGCGTGTCGCCGTCAGTGCTGATAGAAAAATTATATATAGCAAAATCCAACCTGGCGCCGATATGCAAGCAGCTTTTAAATGAAGAATTGATTAAAGTCAGACAAGATACGATAGATAAGCGAATAATATACTATAGCCTCACTGAAAAGGGTAAGGAGCACTTAAAAGCCCGCCTAGAAGCCATCGGAAACAGCGTCATTGAGTGCTGCCCCGAAGGGGCGGAAGAATTGAACCGAAACCTTGAAGAAATAAATCAGGTTTTGTCAAAGAAATTTTGATTAAATTTATAGGAGAATAATAAAAATGTTAAAATTATACAATGCTCTGACCAAAACGGTAACTGAATTTGTGCCGCTGCGGCCGGGCGCAGTCAAAATGTATTCGTGCGGACCCACAGTATATTCATATGCTCAAATAGGCAATATGCGTGCATACATTTTCATGGATAACTTAAGACGTGTACTTAAATTTAACGGGTATAAAATAACGGGTGTGATGAATATAACCGATGTCGGACATCTAGTGAGTGACGACGATTTTGGCGAAGACAAGATGGAAAAGGCAGCAAAAAAAGAAAAGAAATCGCCTTATGATATTGCAAAGCATTATACCGAAGCCTTTATGAGAGACCTGAAGGCACTTGACATAGACGTACCCGAACATATCACCAAAGCAACCGAATATGTCGGACAGATGATAGAGTTTATCAAAATACTTGAGCAAAAGGGATATACCTATAAGCTTGACGACGGTGTATATTTTGATGTTCTAAAATACGGTAAATATGGTGTACTTAGCCCTAAAGATTTTGATAAAGCAGGCATGGCTCGTATTGAAGAAAACGCAAACAAGCACCACAACTTTGACTTTGCGCTGTGGAAGTTTGTGGAGCCTGACCATATTATGAAGTGGAACAGCCCCTGGGGCGTAGGCTGCCCGGGGTGGCATATAGAGTGCTCAGCAATGAGCAAAGACATTTTAGGCGACAAGTTTGATATTCACACGGGCGGAGTTGACCATCTGACCGTTCACCATGAAGACGAAATCGCTCAAAATGATGCTGCTGCCGGCCATCAGGTGGTTGGGCGCTGGATGCACAACGAATTTTTGCTGACTGACGGCGGAAAGGCAAGTAAAAGTCTGGGCAACAGTTACACTATAAGTCAATTGGAGGATAAAGGTTATTCCGCCATGGACTTCAAATACTTTTGCGAAAACACACACTATCGCAAACAAATCAACTTCACCTTTGAAGCACTAAACAGTGCAAGAGTAGCAAGGCTGAACCTTAAAAAAATACTTCTGGAGCACAAAAATGGCAATGAGAAAACTGCAGAAAGTATATTAAAAGACTATGACAAACAATTTTTAGATGCCATAAACGATGACCTAAATATCCCTCTTGCATTGGGTGTTTTGTGGACTATGCTAAAGCTTCCTCGCTCAAAGCAAATACATCAAAAAGTGATTGAGTTTGACAGAGTGTTTGCACTAAACCTAAGCAAAGAAGAAGCGCAAAAAACAGAGGAAATTCCTGAACAAATAATTAAGCTGGCACAGGAGCGCCAAATTGCCAGAGCACAAAAGAATTGGGCAGAAAGCGACAGACTGCGAGACGAAATTGCAGCACAAGGCTTTAGCGTAAAAGACACCAAAGAAGGGTTTGAAATTATAAAAAATTGACAGAAGGAGGAAAATACAAAATGAAAACCAATAGCTCTGCCCCCCCCAACACAACTCAAGAGCATACTCTGTTTTGGTGATTCAAATACCTTCGGGCACATAGCAGGAAGTGGGATGCGATATGACATCAGCCGGCGTTGGCCAAAAATTCTTGCAAAAAGACTTGGGGATAGCTATTATATAATTGAAGAGGGTCTAAAATCACGCACAATAATTTCTGATGACCCAAGACCCGGCAAAGAAGGCAGAAGCGGACATAATTACTTGCTGCCATGCCTTGACAGTCACGACCCGCTGGACTTAGTTATTGTTATGCTTGGCACAAATGAACTGAAAGTTATCTATAATAAAACAGCGGAAGAAATCGGCATAATGCTTGAGCAAAAAATCATAAAACCCATTTTGACACGCAAGTTTGAAAACGCCCCCAATCCAAAAGTTTTAATCCTAGCACCTCCAAAAGTAGACGGTAAATTGGCCTCGAAAAAATTTGCAAACAAATATGATGAAACGGCCACAGAAAAAAGTGCAAAATTAGAAAAAATATATAACAATATAGCACAACGAAACGGATGCCACTTCTTGTCGGCGCTAAATTTAGGTGTAGGTGACGACGGCGTTCACTTGACCGAAGAAAGTCACAAAGAACTCAGCGACAGGGTTTATGATAAAATAAAAGAAATTTTTAAATAAAAAACAAGGGCAATAACCCTTGCTTTTTATTTTTTATAATTTTTGTCCGCAGTGCGGGCAGAACTTTGCACCTTTGGCCACTTTATCTCCGCATTTTGGGCAAACATCAGCAGCAACCGTCTGTTTTGCTCCACATTCGTTGCAGAATTTGGCCCCTGCATTGATTGAAGCGCCGCAGTCGGTGCAGAAACGTTTTTTGACTTCTTCCTGAGGCTTTGCCTTAAAGCTGTCTTTCATAGCATCACCAATAACCTGACCCGTTCCGAGAGCTACACCAAGACCTGCGAGGCTTCCGCCTGCTCCGGGGTTTTTAGCAGCGTCTCCTATTGCATTTGCCGTTTGATACTTCATATAAGTATCCATAGTCTCCCCCATAACACCCATGCTTGAGCGTGTATCAATGGCTTTCTCAACCGCTTCAGGGAAAGATACATTTTCGATAATAAGATTGCTTATAGCAAGCCCCAACTCCTTAAAGTGGTCGGTAACCTGTTTAGCTGCAACCTTACTAAACTCCAAAAGGTTACACGAAAGGTCAATCGCCGAAATTTTACTCTCGGCAATAGTGTCGCTTATGCCCGAAATCAAAATACTTCTAAGATATTCATTAATATCCCCCGTAGTAAATGACGCGTTTGTTCCGAATAATTCTTTCAAAAAAAGTCCTGCATCGTCAACTCTGAAGGAGTATTTTCCAAAGGCTTTAATTCTGATTACGCCAAACTCCTTATCCCTCATGGTGATAGGGTTTGAGGTACCCCATTTCTGATTGGGGAACTGTTTTGTGTTTACAAAATATACCTCAGAATAGAAAGGCGATTTAAACCCGTAAGGCAGTGACAACAGTGTAGTTAAAAACGGCAAGTTGCTGGTGGTGAGGATATGCTTTCCGGGCCCGAATATGTCAGCAACTTTACCCTTATTTACAAATATGGCAACCTGACTTTCACGCACAGTAAGAGACGAGCCCATCATAATCTGACGCCCATCCATAGGATAGCGGTATACAATCGTGTCTTTTGAAAGGTCGGTCCATTCAATAACTTTAAGCAGTTGATTTTTTATAAATCCCATTTTATTTCTCCTTTGCTTTATCTTAGTATTATTGACGCGCTGACAGAAGTGATTTCACTGCCTTCTGCAAGCACAACTTCTTGATTGTGCTTATACTCTTTTACATAATCGCCTATACGCACATTAAACTTAGGTGTATTATCTTCGCTACAAAGCAAAATATACTTTCCTGGCTTTATTGCACCTTTTTCGTTTGCAGAGACCTTATAAGTTATGCCCATGTGAAGCATTACATCTTCTCTCGTAAACGAAATTTTTGCATCTCCCCCCGAAGTAGTGGTTTCGGTTTCATAAGTATACCTTGCATTCTTTGTTTCTACCAAATTCTTTTTAGATTTCTGTTTGTTGCTTCTGCTTCCAAGAATAATGATAATAACAAGCAACACGGCGCATACTCCGATACCTATACCCAAGTATTCCCAAATCCCCATGTTTTTCTCTCCTTTTACTTTCGTAAAATCAGTAAATTCTACCTAACAATATACTATCATAATTACAAAATATTTACAACCATTTTTAAGAAAACACTATAAAAAAGAGCCTCCGTCAATGTGCGGTTTCGGCTCCTTTTTTATCAGACTGTTGAAGCTCCTGTCGGCAGGCCTACTACATAGTCAAACAAATCATTGAACTGACCATTATAAGTTATCATCGTTGTGGCTGTGCTATTGGTTCCGTTGAACAAATATATTTTTAAAGTCTGCGTTGACAAGGTATCATTTACAGTAAAGTACGCTCTGGTGAACTTAACTTCCTTAGTCCCGTTCATTATCATCTGCTCTTCGTGATAATAAAGCACTACAATAATCTTTTCGGCAGTAGCAGATTTGTTTACCCCATTCCAATATTGATTGGGAACATCAATGTCCTCAACCTTAGGCTGAGATGACTTGTTCTGCGCAAACAACCCGCTAAGCACGCTCATCCCTGTTTGATTGTTTATTTTGTCAAGTATATCGTTGTATCTTTTTTTCATGGTGTCGCTGTCGCCCGCATCGTTGGTATACTCCTTTGTCACAGGCAAGTTGTCAATATGCCTATAAGTTATTATCTTGGTAGGCTTTGAAAGCAGGCCGTCGTTTTTCACAAGCGCGTGCGCGCTTGACGGTATTATGGCAAGTATTATAGTAGTCACCACCAATATAGCGGTAACCACGCCTACAATACTTATCGCTATCATTTTCTTTCTGCTCATCGTTCTCTCTCCTTACAGCCTTACAATTTTATAGTTTTATAACTTGGTAATTATATTATATTTTGTTTTTTTTGTCAACCAAATACACACTACTTAGACTTGTCACCATCATCAGGCTTCGTTTCTTCTTTTTTGTCTTCAATAGCCGTTTTCGGCTGTTTCGACCCCTTAGTCGCAGCCTTTAAACGCACATTTGTACCGTTTTCAGCCGACTTTTTCGTCACTGTTTTAGCGGGTTTAACGGCCGTCTCATCGGTCGGCTTTTTGACAGTTTTAGCAGTAGAATTTTCTTTGGCGGCATCCTCTTTATTTTTCAAGTTTTCATATTTTTCCTTGGCCGCGGCAATTATTTTGTTGGCTTCTTCCCGAGTCTTCGCCATCTCTCTCGCGTCAATCACTTCCGCCTTAAATAATGCCTCAGCACTTCTCAGCCTTACCGCCTGTTCTTTTTGAACTTTATCCAACTCTATCTCAGCCCGCTCAAGCTCCACTCTGGCCTTGTTTCGAGCTTCGTTTTCTTCCATAACCTTGATGATTTCATCCTTAGTTTTGCCCTGCATAACAAGCTCAACTTCTTCGCTGTAGATAGTCTCCTTTGCAAGTAGCAGCTCGGCCATAGTGTTTAATTTGTGCAGATTTTCTTTAAGCATTGTTTTTGCTCGGTCATAACAGTCTTTCAGTATTTTTGCAACCTCGGCGTCAATTTCGGCAGCCTTGCTTTCAGAATAATCTACCTGCGTTTGATAGCTTCTGCCAATAAATACTTCACCGCTTGCAGAGTGATAATTAATTGCTCCAAGGTCACTCATACCCCACTCAACAACCATCTTTCGGGCAAGGGCTGTTGCTCGTTCTATATCATTGGCGGCACCGGTCAAAATGTCTCCGACAGTTATTTCTTCAGCAGCACGTCCTCCATAGAATGAACATATCTCATCAAGCAGCTTGTTTTTTGACATATACACATCGTCGTTGTCCGGACGGCTGTAAGTATAACCTCCCGCGCCGCCTCTGGGTATTATCGAAACCTCCTGAACACTGTTGCAATAGGTCAAAACTTTTTGCAATATTGCATGCCCTGCTTCGTGATAAGCGGTAATTCTTCGGTCATTGTCGGTTACAACTCTGCTCTTCTTCTGCGGACCCATAATGACCTTATTTATGCCTTCGGTTACATCTTTCATTGTGATTTTCTTGTGTTCCTGCTTAGCAGCGATAATTGCTGCTTCGTTGAGCACATTCTCTATGTCAGCACCGGTGAAGCCTGCCGTTATTCTTGAAAGCGTCTTAAAGTTTACATCCTTATCCAAAGGCTTATTTTTGCTGTGAACCTCAAATATCTTTTCGCGCCCGCGTACATCCGGCGGATAAACATAAATCTGTCTGTCAAACCGACCGGGCCGCAGCAGTGCGGGATCCAAAACATCACTTCGGTTGGTTGCGGCGATTACAATTACGCCCTCATTTCCTTCAAAACCATCCATCTGAACAAGCAGCTGGTTAAGGGTCTGTTCACGCTCGTCGTTTCCGCCTCCAAGTCCTGCTCCGCGTTGACGGCCCACTGCGTCAATCTCATCAATAAACACCAGACATGGAGCATGACGCTTAGCTTGGTCAAACAGGTCTCTCACTCTGGACGCACCAACACCCACAAACATTTCAACAAAGTCAGAGCCGCTTATTGAAAAGAACGGCACATTACTTTCGCCGGCAATAGCTTTGGCCAGCAGTGTCTTTCCTGTTCCCGGGGGCCCAACAAGCAATATCCCTTTGGGTATCTTGGCTCCAAGCTCAGTAAACTTCTGCGGGTTTTTCAAAAATTCCACCACTTCCTGAAGCTCTTCTCTTTCTTCGTCAATTCCGGCAACGTCACTAAAGCGTACTTTCACATTTTGAGCGGGCGTAGTTTTGGTTCTGCCAAAATTCATGCTCTTTGAATTTGCGCCCATAACACCACGTAGCATAACAAAGCACAATCCAATCGCCAATACTATCATAAGCAGAAGAGGCCAATTTGCTTCAAGCCATGATTGTCTGATAATTTCTGAATTATAAGTAATCTGCGCTCTGGTCCCGGTAGGGTTGTTGATAGCCACATCCGCATTGTGAGCATCTATCCAGCCAATCAGTATTTCAAGCTCGCTTCCGGTGCTGTAAGTAAAGTAATAATCGCTGTTTTTCGGAAATTCTTTTACGTCAGAGCCTATTTTCAATATCTTACCTTCACCGCTAGCAATATATATCTGAAGAACCATATCATTTTCTATCAGATACTGCACACTGTTTGGATTGCTTGGAGTACCCTCTCCAATCAGATTTACTTTTTCTCCCGGTTTACTGCCGTTAAAAGCAAACAGCAACAAAGCAAATATTACTACTATTCCTATTAATACCGTCCATTTCAATATAGATGAACTTTTCAAAATGATACCTCCGTTGGTCTTATATAATTACTATATAATACTTCTGTAAACCTAATTGTAGCACAAAGCCGTTTTTAAATCAAACAATATAACATTAGTACTTCAAAATTTATTGCATAATTTAAGTGCTCTAAATCCACTTGTTTGCTCAATTTTGTTGATAAAATGATACTAGTATGATATAATTCTTTTTGAACAATACTTAAAATTATACCCAAATCAAAAACAAGCTTTTAGGAGATAAACAAATGAGTGTACCTATAATTATAGATATAGTTTTTGTGGCTCTGGTGGCGATACTTGCAATAATCGGCCTGATAAAAGGGTTTGCTCAGTCGGCACTGTCACTGATAGGCTCGTTTGTGTCAATAGTGCTGGCGATTCTTGTGGCAAAACCATTCGGAGCGCTGATAAATGCAATATTCGGCTCCAACGGATTTTTCGGAGGAAAAATAGCCGAAGTTTTCTATGGATTTAATGATGTTTTCGGGATGGTGCAGACAGGCGGACTAACGGCCACTGAAGCTTATAACACCGCAAGTGCTGCAAAGGGCGGAATATTCGATTTCTTATATAAATATATATTCGCCGACCACGGCGTGGCTCCGGGAGGCACGCTGGGAGGCGCCATAGGAGATGTACTTGGGCCTCTTGCCACTATAGTATTAGCCGCAATTATCGCATTTATACTGATACGAATTATAGTGGCTATTCTCAGCAGTCTGATGAAGCGCTTGACAGAATTCAGTATAATCGGCGGCATAGACAAAGTTTTGGGATTCATCTTCGGAGCGGCAAAAGGACTGCTGTTCACGGCCTTTGTATGTGCGATGCTGTCAGCGCTTACTATAGTATTCCCGTCAATCAGTGATTCCACAAGACCAATACTTGATGACACTAAAATCGTAAAGATTGTATATGACAAAACCGATGAGCTCACTCGCGATTATCTGGGCAATAAGCTAAGAGACTTTGCCAACAGCATCCTCGGAGAAGAAGAGGCCTCAGGCTCAGGTGAAGAAACTTCGGGTGCACGTCCAAACATAGCACCTGTGTTAAGGCTCACCAATCAATCAAATACGCTGATAGAAATATGTAACTACTATCTACCAAAATACAACAACGCATAAAAAATTATTATAAAACTCTTTTTAAACCTAATAATATCCTGCAACACCGCAAAAAAGCCACCGACATTCGGTGGTTTTTTATATATTATTTTCACAAGTCACGGCTCATTAAACACGGGGTATGCCCGCTGCTATACAACTTGTCTGACATGCCCATTTAAACAAAACCCCTGCCTTTATAATACCCTATTAAATCCCTATTTGTAGCTAAACAATCTATAACTATCTTTTTTATTCCCTCAGCTTTGCACATTTCAAACATATGCTCCATAAGAGCGGCACCTCCGCCGCTTTCAATGCTGGCAAGATTTTTTAATACTCTGGCATCTGGCGAAAGTTCACCCCATAAACTATCTCCTGAAAGCAAAACTCCGCATGCAATAATTTTATCGGTTTCTTTTAATATATACATATGTTCGTTTGTTATGTGGTTCAGAAAAAAATCTTTGCCATACCTTTGCGTGTAGCCCCTCCATTGATCTATTTCCTTTTCTTTCAGCCATTCTTCTTTATTTTGAAATATTTTAAAAATCTCGTCAAGGTCATCTTTACGTGCGAGCAAAAATTCTGTGTTCTCTGTGTTTTTCATAAACTTTTTCCTCTCAACTTATCCACAGTTTCTGAGCCTTTAGTGGACAACTTAATTATACCTTGCTTGCTTCTGTCAACCCCATTTTTTGAAAAATGTGAGATTCTTTCGTTTTTTAAAAACACTTTTTGTTTTTGAGTTGTCCACATTTTATTTCTTAAAATAATACTAAAAGTCTGTCCGCAAATTTAAACTCAAAAACCAGCCCGCGGACACACATAAAGCTCGCACCTCATCGGACTTATTCCGCCATATTATTTTACAACATTAGCGCGTCCCACTTCCTGTCACCAATTTACTATCTTTCAAACACAAGTCTCCGGGCATGTATTATCCCCACTTCAGTCGAAACGATTCCTTACATGCTGCATAATCCACATATAGTTATTAATATATAACCATATGTCCCATATTCGCTATATCTCATGCCAACGTTAAATCAAAATCTGCCCCATCCTCTCTTTTTCCTTTCTCTTAAAGCAAATTCCATTCATTCCTTTTTAAATGCCGAGAGAAATTCAAGCAGCCTCTATAAACATTTATTCATAAATCTTGATAGGACCCCTCTCCATTAAAAGAGTTTTTACCCCACCCACCAATTCAAAATATTACAGCGGTCACTTTATAGATAAACGATTAAAAATACTCAAGAGCAAATTCCTTATCTATTGCTACTGCATTTTTCAATATACCAATAGTCTCTATATAATAATTATGCTACTGTTCAATCCATACTTCAAAGATTGCAACTCTAATAAACCTACTTGCTGTCATATTAAAAAAGTTTTTAATCAGCCTGTTATAAATGTCTTAAGAGCTATTAGCAGACCAAACAAAAAAACTAAACATACAGCTGACATCTTAAAGCCTTAATGAGCTTCATGTCAATAAACCATGCCTATCTTATAGCTCACAAAGATAAAGACAATGCCGAAATAATATAATATACCGACTTCTTATATTGCGTTCTCTCTATATAATAACCATGTCCTCTTAAAGCTATCCTTATAAATGTTTCACATGAAACATTTTGTTGGTACATTCAGGTATAACGCAAACTCATAAACCCAGCCCATTAGATAAATATCAAAGCGGCAATTATCCTCCCTTTAAAACACATAAAAACCGGGAATGTGGCCTTCAATCATTAAAGCGCTATTATTTTTCATAACAAAACCACGCTGTACATTCAACAAATTATGTTTAATGCCAATTGTTTCATGTGAAACAATATAAAAGTCAGAACATAAGAACATCCTGACAATTACAAGTGCCAACACTTTCCGGATAATAATACATAAGCGTCAAAAGCATAAGGAAAAATAGTTAAAGATTATTTGATTATAAATGTTGCATTGCATATAGTAGGCACACAATTAATATATTAAGGCTTGCATAGCATAACAATCGCCGTCGCTAAAACAATCCCGCCTAAAAGAAGTAAAGCGTACCATATATTCCATCTGCGTTATAATAAAAAGGGCCTAAGCATAATTGTTTCACGTGAAACAATTTATGGCAACACCTTAAAAACAATAATCACAAATGTCTAACGATTAATCAAAACCATCAACTCATCAATATACTAAATCACTTTTTATAAACCTAATTTTTCCTTACAGTTATATAAATATAACATAATTCTACTTAAAACCATCAAAATGGCCATTTTGAAGGGATAAAAATGGCCACATCTCACCAAAACCCGTATTTCGGCCCATATGACACAATACCCACCATTCGATAGATTTATCGAGAAAACTTTTTTCGTGTCATATGGCGAAAGAAAATTGGGGGGTGCGCATGGACCCCATGGTCTCAAATGTAATTGTTTGTAAAATTCGACCATTTTCTTAATCTGGGCCATTTTGCCATCAAACCCTGACTATATCCGCATCACAATCGCTTCCACGTCGATATCATAGAGCGGGCAATTAAAGCTGCTTTCACGCCGTGTCTATACCACAACTGTTTCACATGAAACAATTGGCAGCATTTGTACAAACTCAAAAAGCTCAGACATAATTTAGTCCGTAAGATGCATCGTTAGTCATACATGTCCCAAATGGGAGAACAACTCTTGCACGCTTTAATTTGTAATAATAATGCAGTGCTTTAAAAGCGATTGTTTCACGTGAAACAATCAGCCCAATTGTCATCACTATCGGGCTACGAAAGGGCAGACCCAACAAGCAGCAAGCCCCCTCCCCAGCAAATGTTTCACATGAAACATTTGCAGCAGGGTAGTGTAAAAACATACTTTATGCACATTTTATTGGCACGCTGGGACATCTTTCAATCATTTTAATAGTTCTGAGATGGTTTTGCAGTATTCTCATAACTTACACTATTAAGCAATTTACCCATAGGCAGCTTCTCTCAAAAAAGTTGGGCCTCTTTAAGTGCAGCTCACAAAAGAAGCCACCGACATGCGGTGGCTTCTTTTTTATTCCTTATTTTTATTTTGTTGTGCCTGTTCAACAATTTCAGCTATGCGGTCTAAGTCGTCACGGTTATAATAATCTATATATATTCTTCCTCGTTTGTCGTTACCCAAAGCCGATACCTTTGTAGCAAACAAGCGCTGCATCTCACCAATTAGAGTTTTAAGCTCCAAGCTTTGTTCTTTCTGTTCTTGTTTCTTAGTGGCCTTATTTGGATCAAGCTGTTCTCTTACTGCCTTTTCAAGATCACGCACTGTCATTCTATTGTCGCATGCTTGATTAGCAAGCTCTATCTGTGTATCCTTGTCAGTAACCACAACCAGACATCTGGCATGTCCTGCACTAAGCTTATTATCCTCTATCATAGATACAACTTCGGGGCAGAGGGTGAGCAGTCTCAGCGTGTTTGCAATAGCAGGCCTACTTTTACCTATTCTGTCAGCCACTGTTTCCTGAGTGAAGCCATAACCATCCATAAGCTGCCTAATCGCCCTGGCGGCTTCTACCGGATTAAGGTCTTCTCTCTGAAGGTTCTCAATCAAAGATACTTCTTTAACCTGTTTGTCATCATAATGTTTTACCACACAAGGAATTGTCCGTTTGCCTGCAATGAGAGACGCTCTGAAACGGCGTTCTCCTGCAATAATCATATATCTGCCTTTGTTCTCATTTACAATAATAGGCTGAATAACACCGTGCTGTTTGATTGATTCTGCCAGCTCCTTCAGTGAAGTTGGATTAAAATTCTTACGGGGCTGGTTTTTATTGGGGTCAATAAGTTTAATGTCTATTTCCAAAATTCCGTCTTCATTATTCCTATTTGGCAAAGCCTCAATTCTCATTGCATGGGCAGTCTCAACCTTAGGCTCAACAGGCTTTATCTGTATAGGCTTTCTCTCAACCGGTTTTTCCGTTTCAGCCAACTTTTTAACAACCTTTGCATCAGTTGCCTCTTCCTCTTCGTCATCATTATATACCGAGAACAACGCATCAAGTCCTCTTCCTAAACCTTTTTTAATCATATTTCTTTTCCGCCTTTTACTCAGGCGCTTCCTCCTTTTTAATCACTAAACTTGGTGTGTTTGGTTATTTTTTTATAACTATCTTTATTTCTTTTCAGAAATTCCTCGCTAAGTTCCAGATATGCAACAGCTCCTTTGCTTTTGGGGTCATAAATCATTATGGTTTCACCGTGGCTTGGAGCTTCGGCCAATCTTACACTTCGGGGAATTACCGTCTCATAAACCTTGCTACCAAAAAATCTTCTTATTTCCTGTGAAACCTGATTTACCAGATTAGAACGGCTGTCCTTCATAGTGAGAACAACGCCCTCAACACTAAGATTGGGGTTAAGGTGTTTTTTAACAAGCTTTATGGTGTTCATAAGCTGACTTAGCCCCTCCAATGCAAAAAATTCGCATTGAATAGGAATTACTACTGCATCCGACGCCGTAAGAGCATTAACTGTCAGAAGCCCCAGCGAAGGAGGGCAGTCAATGCAAATATAGTCATAACTGTTTCTGAGTTTATATAAAATCTCCTTAACTACCTTTTCGCGGCCATCCATCTGCACAAGCTCAATCTCGGCTCCAGCCAAGTCAACTGTTGAAGGAATGATATCCAGACCCTTGACAGTTGTGCGCTTTACCACATCTTCAGCGTTACTTTCTCCGCCGATAGCGTCATAAAGTGTAGCCAGCTTGCCGGTTTTGTCAATTCCGACACCGCTTGTGGAGTTTCCCTGCGGGTCCATGTCCACAATCAGCACCCTTTTACCCATCGCCGCGATATACGCCGCCATATTTATACAAGTTGTAGTTTTTCCTACGCCACCTTTCTGGTTGGCAAAAGCAATAATTTTTCCCATGTTGCCTCCTTGAGTATACCTAATTATATCACAAACTAAAAAGGATATAAAGAGTTTTTTACAATTTTCTTCTTATTGCACAGCAACAAAACTGACGGGCCTACAAAGACGCGGGCTTATTACGAAGTAACAAGACTGACGGACCTACAAAGACGCGGGACTTATTAGGAAGTAGCAGAACCGATGAGCCTACAACGACGAGATTCCTATTGTGTAGCAACAAAAACTGTCAAACTTATATATTTATAATTTTTAATGATTATTTTGCTTTTTAGCCTTGATATATACCATAAGCACAGCAATATCCGCGGGTGAAACACCGCTTATTCTCATAGCCTGACCCAGATTTATGGGCTTGATTTTATTTAGCTTCAAAAAAGCCTCTGTCCGCAAGCCCTTTATAGCAGAGTAGTCGAACACAGGGTCAAGAGCTGCTTTCTCGCTTTGTTTCATACGTTCTATATTCTCGGCCTCTTTTGTCAAAAACCCTTCATATTTTGTTTCTATATTTATGTGTTCCACCACAGCCTTTGGGTACTTCGTCAAAAATCCAAGCTCCAAAATATCATGCGCCGAAATATTACTGCGTTTTATCAGGTCTTTTATGGTTATCCCTTGTTTGGTGGGGCTTTCGTTGTGTTTTTTTAAAAATTCGCTTGCAATACCCATAGGAACAACTGTTTTTAGTTCTTTATTGGCTTTTTCTATCTGTTTTTTCTTTTTGAGCAGCAGTTTATATCTTATATCATCCACCAGCCCAATTTTTCTGCCGATTTCAGTAAGCCTGATATCGGCATTATCCTGACGCAGATGCAGCCTATATTCAGCCCGGCTTGTCATCATTCTATATGGCTCATTAGTGCCCTTAGTAACAAGGTCATCAATAAGCACACCTATATAGGCTTGGTCTCTGCCCAAAACAAGGGGTTTTTTATCCTCAAGATGCATAACCGAATTTATTCCTGCAATAAGACCCTGAGCCGCCCCTTCCTCATATCCGCTGGTGCCGTTTATTTGGCCGGCAAAAAATAAACCCTTTATGTGTTTGGCTTCAAGTGAAGGTTTTAGACTCAGCGAATTTATGCAATCATACTCAATCGCATAAGCATATCGCATAATCTGCACATTTTCAAAACCCTTAACGCTACTATACATTTTTTGCTGAACATCAATTGGCAAGCTTGAACTGAACCCTTGCACATAAATTTCATAAGAATCCAACGCTTCCGGCTCCAAAAATATCTGATGCCGCTCTTTATCAGCAAATCTCACCACTTTATCTTCAATTGAAGGGCAGTATCTCGGCCCCACCCCCTTAATCATTCCCGCATAAAGAGGGGAGCGGTGCAAATTGGCTTTTATAATATTATGTGTGTTTTGATTGGTATAACCCAGATAACACTTACAGACATTGGGGGGGCTCTTTTTTGTCAGATATGAAAAAGTCTGAATATCGTTGTCGCCGTTTTGCTCCTCAAAACTCCCAAAATCAATGCTTGCCCCGTGCACCCGAGCAGGCGTTCCCGTTTTAAAGCGTAAAATTTCAAATCCCAGCTTCTTCAAACTGTCACTGAGACCCACCGCATTCAAAAAACCGTTGGGCCCTTGATTTTTTGTATATTCACCTATTATAACGCGGCTGTCAAGATATACCCCTGTGGCCACAACTATTGAATTACAATTTATTACTTCGCCACATGCAGTTTTCACACCTAAAACAATATCATCTTTTGTCAAAATTTCTACAGCCTCGGCCTGTTTGATAAACAAATTTGGAGCAGCCTCCAGCGTCTGCTTCATAGAAGCATGATACTTATTCTTATCCACTTGTGCCCTTAGGCTATGCACAGCTGCACCCTTTCCGAGATTAAGCATCCTCAGCTGCAAAATTGTTTTATCGGCATTTATTCCCATCTGGCCGCCCAGAGCATCAATCTCGCTGACCAACTGTCCCTTGGCCGTTCCGCCAATGCTCGGGTTGCATGCCAAAAAAGCTATACTGTCAAGGTTCATAGTCAACAGCAGGGTTTTGTGCCCCAAACGCGAGATAGCTAAACACGCCTCGCTTCCGGCGTGTCCGCTGCCTATTACAACTGCATCAAAATTGTTTTCCATAAGTTTCTCCAACATCAAATATTTGAGTTCTAAGTCCTCAAAAATATCTCTTTTTATATAAATTTACTACAGAGTTTAGTTTCAACCGATTGGTCGCGAAACAAGCTCAGCATTCGTGAAACATTTACATTGCCTCTTTTTTCTATGTTTCACAAGGTTTTCAGCTCCAAACCCAACAGTCGGATATGACCGACCAATAGGTCGCCGCCTGATTTTCATGTTTATGGGCCAACGAAAACACAGAGTTCACTTGCCTAGACAGAACTTAGAGAAAATTGCATCTATTACCACTTCATCAGCGCCCTCTCCTGTGATTTTGCCTAAAACCTCCCAGACTTGTTTTATGTCAACAGCCACGCAATCCAGACTGTTTTGAAGCAACTGCGGCAGAGTTTTTCCAATTATATAAAGAGCTTCATTCAAAGCCTCAGTGTGACGCAGATTTAAAAGAATGGTTTCATTTGCCACAACGCCACCTACCGTCTTTTTAAAAATTGCTTCCTTAAGCTCTGTTATGCCAATATTATTTTTAGCGCTTATTTTTATGATATCAAACTTGTCTTTAATCAAACCATAATCAATCTTGTCGCCGCTGTCAATTTTGTTGACCACCACAAAACACTCTTTGCCGCCAAGCAGACTCATGCTTTGCTTGTCCTCCTTGGTTATGCCGGTAGAGCTATCCAGCAAAAGCAAAATTATATCAGCGGCCTCAGTCATAGCTTTGGCCTTGTCTATGCCAATTCTTTCAATCTTATTTTGAGTGTCCCGGATGCCGGCCGTGTCACTTAGATTAAATTTTATATCCTTATATATATACGTCCCTTCAACCACATCGCGGGTAGTTCCTGCAATATCTGTTACAATAGCCTTTTCAAAGTTCAACATAGTGTTCAGAAGGCTACTCTTGCCTACATTAGGCTTGCCTAAAATCAACACCGACACGCCATGCTTCAGCAACATTCCTGTTTTGGCACCATCCAAAAGCTGGTTGAGGGTATTCTCAATTACCGTTAGTCTCTTTTTAATATTTTCAGAAGTTTCATATTCTATGTCGTGTTCCGGATAATCCAAATTAACCTCAATCTCTGCCAGAATATCGGTAAGAGCATTTTGCATGGCTTTAACTATCTTAAACAGCTTTCCGTCAAACAGGTTAAAGGCCGCCCGCGCCTCAGCGTTTGATGCCGCATTTATCAAATCTATCACGCCTTCGGCACTGTCAAGACTAAGCTTTCCGTTTACAAACGCCCGCTTGCTAAACTCCCCGGGGTCAGCAAGTCTGGCACCGTTTCTAAGGCATAACTCAAGTATTTTATTACAAATATATACACCGCCATGGCAATGTATTTCAACCACATCTTCACCCGTATACGAATTTGGGTCCTTAAAAAATACCGCCAAACATTGTTCTTTCAGTTCCTTGTTATTTATTTCACCCAAATACATATATCTCGGAACCATCTTTAATATCTCTTTTGCAGAGGTATCTCTACTGACAGCGGAGATACCTTCTCCTGCTTTATAGGGTATAAAAAACTGTGACAGCACTTTCAGGCTGTTTTCACCGCTTATTCTAACTATCCCGACCCCGCCTGTGCCTTTGGGCGTAGCGATTGCCGCAATTGTCTCCGATTTCATGCGTCAATTATAACACAAAGTGTTGATATATATCAACACTTTGTGTTAAAACTTAACTTCTCTCACAAATATTTCATGCAGGCATGATTATTTTGTTTCGCTTATAACACAACTTTTTTACAAACACAATAAACTCCAACTTCATTAAATATGAAAAACACCTTTATCGGTGGTTTTCATTGTTATAGAAAGTAATAGCTAAAAAAATCACAGATACTCATAACTACGCGTATAAGGATTATAATATTCCGGACCGCTGCTACCGTCAAAATCTTTGACATAACCGTAACTGTGAGTGTCAGGATTATAATATTCAATACCGCCTTCTTCTCTTCCTGCACAACTTTCATTTAAAAGAACATTGGCGCAAATTGCCAAGTCATCATCCGACACACAAGGACACATATGCCCAAATTTAATAAGCCCTTTTTTGCCTGATTTTATTATCGCCGCCTCGCTTGTTATAAGCCTATCAGCTATGACCATAGCTTGAAGAACTGCTTCCTTTGCGTCTCTTATAAACACTTCTTCATTGCTTATTTCCATAGAAATATTTCCGTCAAAACCGTTCTCAAGCAAAGTTTCCGCATCTCTGGACAACAGCTCACGCAGCACCACTCCGCCCTCAAGCTCAACTTGCATTGCTTTTTCAATCGCTTCGGCCTGTTCACTTGCCGCTGAATTTTCTGTTTTCAGCCTTATATGTTCTCTTTTCAACAACTCACTTGCCACAGAGCCGTATAGTTTAACGGCATTTGTCACCGCCACATCCAAAGCCGCTGCCTGAGATGAATATTCTGTGCTGCCCAATTCATAAAGTGCTTTATCTCTCAATTTTATAGCTGTCTCATAAATAAATCCGTTTGCTTCCTTATTATAGCCGGTACCCGCCAAATCCTTTAATGTAAAGGCTTTATCTCTTGACCGTTCACCGACCGCCTTTTTTCCGCTGAAAATGTCACGAAATGCCATAATCTGTCTCCTTTTGCTTATATATTGTATTATTATTAACATTATAACATACCCGATTGCCCAAGTAAACAGTCAGTTAAAAAGTACGGCCATAAAATTGTACTTCTAATTATGGTAGATAATTAACCAGCGTATATAATAACAAACATGCGGCTAAGAGAGTATCGGGCAAAACAAGTTGTGAAAAAACACCAAAAATGCTACAATACTGTTGTGGTTATCACTCAGTTTAAGATAGAAAACTTCAGAAGTTTTGATAAGTTTAGCACAAAGCTCACCTCAGGGCTCAATATTTTTGTGGGCAAAAACGCACAGGGCAAGACCAACCTGCTTGAAAGCATCTATTTTTGCGGGGTAGGCAAGAGCTCACGAACAAACAAAGAGAAGGAACTAATTAAGTGGGACAAAGAACGTGCCCGAATATCAGTGGAACTTGAAAAGCAATATAACAACTGTAAAATAGACGTATTTTTGTCTAAGGCCGACAAAAAGACAATTAGAATAAACGGTATACCTATTAAACGAATGGGTGAGCTGATGGGTGAGCTGATGGTTATATATTTTTCGCCTGATGAAATACGGCTTATAAAAGACGCCCCTCAAGATAGGCGCCGCTTTATGGATATCGATATATCGCAAATGAGTAAGCATTATTTCTATTTACTTTTGCGTTATGAAAAAATTTTAAACCAGCGAAATAAACTGCTTAAACAAACCAAAAGTCTGTCGGTTTTAAAGGATATGCTGTCTGTGTGGGATAGTCAGCTTGCAGAGACTGCCGGAAAAATTATCATAAGCCGCATAAAGTTTATCACATTACTCAGCCCCTTTGCTGCCGAAATACATTCTTATATCACCGACGGCAAAGAAGACCTCACACTGAGTTATCAGGGTGTCGTTGGAAAAGATGATAAGGATATCACTGAAAAGCTCTTGAAAGCTTATTCTCAATCCATTGAGAAAGATTTCGACTTGGGATACACTACCGTTGGACCGCATAGGGATGATATAAAAGTAATGATAAACGATATTGACATCCGCAGCTTCGGTAGCCAAGGCCAGCAGCGGCTGGCTACACTTTCAATGAAGCTTGCTGAGCTTAAAATCTTTAAATCCGAAAAGGGTGAGACACCCGTGCTGCTGCTTGATGACGTTTTAAGCGAGCTTGACAGTGCCCGCCAGCGGCGGTTTTTGGATAAAATTAAAGGGCTCCAAATAATTTTAACCTGCACCAAATACGATTATACGTTGGGGCCAAACGACCAAAAAATTCAAATAGACGCAACTGTCGAGTTTCATTAAAAATAATTATGAATGCTCAGTATTTTCCTGCGTTTGTGAAACATTGATTTTTTTATTTCATGCATGTTTCACGGCTGTTTTTACTCTCCGACCCCATGGTCTGAGGTCCTCGACCGATTGGTCGCGTGCCTATTTTAGTGATTTTGCGGCAATTTTACATATAATATCAAAAAATAACCCTCATCATTAAAAAACATTTTTAAATATCAAAATTTTATGATAGAATATCCAAAAATCCGCACAATAAGGTCAGCGCAACTGTAAAACATTTGACCTTGCTGCTTTGCAACAGAAGGGGAATATCAATGCAACAAATAAAGCTGCTTAATTTTCATAAGTCCATAGCTTCATTTGCCACGGGTATAATCGGAACATTTATACCCCTTTTAATTTATCAGAAAACAGGCTCTATCCTTTTTGCCTTTTTATTTTTTGCGTCATATCTTTTGTTGGGAGTATTATTTGACACCATTTTCAAAAAACTATATCAAAAATACCCCCAGATATTTTTGGTTCTGCGAATATTTCCCATCCTTATATATGTGCTGAGTATTCTGCTGTTTGATTATAATATAATGCTCGGCGCCGTAATTGTCTGTATTTTTCAGGCTCTTTCTGTCTCGTTTCAAGACCTGCCCAAAGAAAACATATTTAACTACAGCAGCGGCGGACAGAACACAGGCAAATCGCTGGGCTGGACAAGATTTTTAGAACAGTGCGGACAGGTCAGTGCCATTGTTGCGGGCGGTCTGCTTCTGGATTATCTTAACACTTATGTTGTCATTATTATTTCAGTTATTGTATATCTAATATCGGCAATACCGCTTTTGATATATTACTTCAAAGAGCGTAATAACCCAACATTCAACAAAGAATCAGTAAGCAACGCTATTGAAACCTTTAAAGATATACGAATAAAGAATGTGCAATACCGCAGGGTTACACGCCAAATGTTTTTGGGCTACGGCACTGTCTATACACTGTTTTGCGCGCTTGACGCCCTGATGCCCATGCTTATGATATATATGTTTGTAAACGGAGCAGGTTCCTTTGCATATGCCGGTTATATGCAGGCGCTGTGGTATCTGACATTTAGCGGTGGGCAGATATTTGTGTCAAAAATAGACGCCAAAAAAGATACCACCAAGCTGGCTGTGGGAGCGGCGCTAACAATGGCTGCATTGGTCTGCGCTCTGCCGTTTGCCATAAGCCACCCGTGGCTTATACTAATACTTGTGACAATAGCGGGGTTATGCTACGGCCCCATAAGCTATCACTCAATGGTGCGGCTGCTTGAGCGCTCCCGAATTATGGGCTGCAGCGGACACATAATATACGGGCGAAGGCTGGGGATTTCAATAGGTCCTGCCATACCATCACTTGTCGCCTGTGCGTTTTTGATGCCGGGGTTCTTTGTAATAAGCGGAATGGTAATAGCTTTTGCAATATTTATGCCGATAAACGACGAAGCAATGCGTAAAAATATGGTGGACTATCTGCAAAATAACAACTTATACTAGCGACCCGCAATCACAAAAACAAATCAAACTTCATATATTTGTAACAAAAATAACAGTATTTGGGAATTTTTCAAAAATATTGTTGTTTTTTATATTGTTTTAGTGTAAAATACAAGCATCTACAAATACTAATTTTAATCCTTGGAGTTCAGATGTTATTTTATATATATCAGCCAGCTTTAATAGTATTTGCCGCACTACTTGTTGTGTGTTTTTGTTTGATGTTTTTGAAAAAACCCGACAAACAATCAAAGTTCTTTAAAACTTTGGCTCTAGTATTGGCGGGTCTGTTTTTTCTGCGTTATATGAGCGGACACAACTATCTGGAAAGTATAGTTGCCCTGACAAACCCAGAAATAAGCAGTGACTTTCTTACTTCTGTTGTAATTGTTCTGGATTGGCTTAATATTGCGGCTATGTTCATTGTGGTGCTCAATGCCTTCTTTGATATTAAAATAAATAAATTCCTTATAATGTATTTTGTCGTTCCTGTTGCTCTTTGCAACGCAGGATTTTTGTATTGGAGCATTATAGGTCTCAGCGGAACCACAGCCACCTATAGCTTTGATGCTAAAACACTCTTTTATGTGCTTGAACAAGCAGCGCTGCTCGGCATCGCACTGTGTTTTGCCATAAAATACCGCAAATTTAAAATGACCGCAAAAGAAGTAGGCATCTTTTTTGCCTGCCTTTTTGGTATACTGCTCTGCACTATGCCGGCTTATTCATTGCGCGCCTTGTTTGGAGGCGGCCCCAGCGTTGAAATATTAGACTTTACACTTAGCCACCGTATAGCAATTTATCTTGGGTTTGTTTTTCCGGCAGTACTATTTTTTCTGCTTAAAAACAAAGACTACGAAACCAAGCGTTATGTCATTATATTTATAGCACTGTCAACGCTGACAACCTTCCTTAACAACTTTCTGCTCTCAGATATGCTCAATCTCAGTCTGCCGCTTCATCTTTGCCACACAGCAATGTATATTTTGGTCATAAGTTTGATATTCAAAATGAAGAGGCTTTTCTACTTTACGCTGTTTATAAATGTTCTGGGAGCTTTTCTTGCAATACTTATGCCCGACTACAGCTCCGGAACACTGTTCGCCCCGGGTTATGTCATATTCTGGGTAAACCATTGGACGGCATTCTTTATGCCGCTGCTGACAGTTATGCTTGGAGTTTTCGGCAGGCCAAAGTGGAAGCAGTTTATGTATTCTATGATAGCGTTTGGCGTATACTTCTTCCTCATAATATTTATCAACGCATGGTTCAGCAATTATCTCACAAAGGTAGATTACTTCTTTGTAAACAGTAACTTCGTAGCTGAAAAATTGGGCAAATGGGCCGAAGACTTGCTGCTTGTTGTGGCTCAGTTTAAAATAGGTGACTTGTCGTTTACGTTATATCCGCTATATCAAGTGCTGTTCTTCTTTGTATATTGCGCCATGGGTGTAGGAATTTGGTTTATATATGAAACAGCCTATGATGTAGGGAATTCGCTTGTGGTGCTGTTTGAAAAGAAGAAAAAGATAAAGATGGATGAGCTTGCGCTCTCTATACAGATAAAAGAGCGGGGCAGCACAACAAACAAAGAAGGAGAGGATATGTTAAAGATTACAAACTTTTCAAAAAAATACGGCAACTCAGAAAAGTTCGCCGTAACAAATGCAAACCTTGAGGTACATGGCGGCGAAATATTTGGCTTTCTGGGGCCAAATGGAGCCGGAAAGAGCACCATCATAAAGAGCGTTGTAGGCATTCAGCCGATAACAAGCGGAAAGATTGAAGTTTGCGGATATGATGTAGAAAAGCAAAGCGTGGATGCCAAATATAACATAGGCTTTGTGCCTGACCACTATGCACTTTATGAAAGGCTTACAGGAAGAGAATACATAAACTATATGGCTGACCTTTATAAGGTTTCAAAAGAGAATAGGGACAACCGTATTCAGCACTTTGTTGATATATTTGAGCTTAACCATGCCTTTGACAACCAAATTAAAACCTATTCACACGGTATGAAACAAAAAATAGCTATTATGGCAGCACTCATTCACGAGCCCAAGCTGTGGATACTTGACGAACCTCTCACCGGGCTTGACCCAAACAGTATCTATCAGGTTAAAGAAACTATGAAAGCGCATGCCAAAAAAGGCAATATAGTATTCTTCAGCAGTCACATAATAGATGTAGTGGAAAATATCTGTGACCGCATAGCCATAATCAAAAAAGGTAAAATCATATATGACACATCTATGAAAGACCTGAGCAAAGACGGCAAGCGTCTTGAAGAAGTATATCTAAGTCACATAGGAAGTAAAGGAGCGGAGCGCGATTGATGAAAGAAACAGGCAATAAAAGCACCAATAAATTCAAAAAAGCAATGCTGTATGTTGCCGTTTTATTTGTCGCATTTTTCAGCATAATCCTCCGTGGAATTAAGTTTGTTTGGGGCTATATTGCTTATGTCTTTATTAGAGCCGCACTATATATTGCCAAACTGTTTAGGCCTTTGTATATCAAAACAACAGGGCTTCGCACGCTTGTAAAAATGCAGTTGAAAGATAAAATTGACATGTCATGGCTGCGCAGCAAAAAGGGGATAATCTTTAAAACAGTTTTTACTATAATCGGCTTCGCTGTGATTACCGTTGCAATTTGGGGTATACTGAAACTGTGTGTATTAACACCTATTTTGAGTGTAACCGGCAGGCTTGACGCCAAAATAATCGTGTTTGTGTTTACTATAATGCAGGTTCTGTCAATTATTACTGTAACGCTGGGGCTTTCAAAATCGCTGTATTTTGCTGACGACAATAAGATGCTGCTCACTCTGCCCGTTAAACCCGACACCCTGTTTTTCAGCAAAATTATAGTATATTACATAACCGAACTGAAAAAGAGTTTCTCTTATATGATGCCACTGTTTGCCGCTTTCGGAATTTTAAACGGATATCCTCTTATATACTTTCTCATAGCAATTGTCGGTTTCTTATTTGTAGCGTTGTTTGTAGTATTATTGTCAGCGCTTCTGTCAATTCCCGCCATGTTTGTTACTTCTTTTTTGAAGCGCAATCCTTATATTCAGATGGGCGTGCTTGCCATTGTTCTCAGTGCCATAGCTTTGGGTTTTATATGGCTTATGGGGCAGGTGCCCGCCAACCTAAACCTAATACTAAATATAGAACAATACTTTACGGGAATACGCGATTTCCTTGAATATTTCCAAGAAAGTATTGCTGTGCCTTTCTATTATCTGACACATATGCTGGCGGGTGAAGAGGCTATGTATGTATACCACGCCTTTACGCTTACGGGTCTTTTCACACTGCTTGTGTTAATCGGTTCAATAGGTATACTTAGCTTGGCATCTTGGTTTTTGGCCAGACCCCTGTTTTTCAGAATGACCAGCAAGCAGTTTGAATACCGAAAAAATACAATAAAAAGAAAGCATCAAAACAAAAAACACAATGAATTCGCTTCATCATTCAAAAAAGAGCTTATTCTAAACACCCGCACACCCTCGGCATTCTTCAGCACTTTTGTGTTTGTGTTTATACTGCCGTTTGCAATACTTCTGCTTAATACTATATTTACAAGTATGGCCACTAGTCTTCGCGGAAATATGATGTGTATAGCCTTTAATGTACTTATTATGCTGCTGATACTTTTGACCAACAACACTTCAAACGCCTCACTGTTTTCAAAGGAAGGGGCCGCAGTATATCTTTTAAAAACCAAGCCCGCCACTTATATTTCATCGATGTTTTCAAAGATTTCACTAAACTACCTGCTTTCGGTGATATCTTTGGTGCTTGCCACTGTGTTTCTTCAGCAGACACTTGCAGTGGGTCCGGCAATATATATGCCAATATTCTTTATAGTACTGTTTGTATTCACCGCCCACCTGCTGTGGAGCGTTGATATGGATATTACCAATCCGCAATACAAATTCTATCATGATGGAGTTCATTCCACAACCAACCCCAACGAAATAAAAAGTACCGTCCTTGCGTTTGTGCTCTCATTGTTCTTCTTTGGCTGGACATTCTTTTTGATGCTTGACGACGCCAAAACCGTCTGGATAAAGATTATGCTGATAGCAATGGCTCTTTTGGGGCTGAGGGTTTATCTCAACCTGTCAAAAGCCAAAGTCTACTTCAAGGATATATAGGAGGCCGCTGCATGAAAAAAGTAACCATGATATCAGTTGTTGTCATCTATATCATCAGCATCGTTCTGGTGGGCTATTTTGGCATGGCCTTCACTAGCTATAATCCTACTATTTATGCCACTTCCATTGAAATAACCAGCAACCACAACGTTCAGCTCGGCGGAGAAATAACAAAAATCATAAAGTTAAGCTCAGGTGAAGACAGATATGAGCTGACGTGGAGAGTTTTG